>NZ_JBLWEX010000232.1:0-18977 GCF_048323875.1 Yersinia sp. LJYL362 | reverse complement strand
TGGTGGGCAGTGAAGCGCGTCGTCACGGTTATCAGGAAGGGATTGCACTGGATATCCATGGTTTCCTGTCTGAAGGGGCGGGTGAGAACCTGTTCGAAGTGAAAGATGGCATTCTGTTTACGCCACCGTTTACCTCTTCTGCTTTGCCGGGCATTACCCGTGATGCCATTATCAAACTGGCGAAAGATATGGGGCTAGAGGTGCGTGAGCAAGTGCTGTCGCGTGAATCTCTCTATCTGGCGGATGAAGTGTTTATGTCGGGTACTGCGGCAGAAATCACTCCAGTGCGTAGCGTGGACGGTATTCAGGTGGGTATTGGTAAACGTGGCCCGATCACAGCCAAAATTCAACAAGCGTTCTTTGGCCTGTTCACCGGTGAAACCGAGGATAAATGGGGCTGGTTGGACCCGATCAATCCATAATAAATAACAACTGACAGACAGCATCAGCAGGTGGTTCGTTCGCCACCTGCAACAGGTTATATCTGCAACAACAAATTGATTTGCAATACAAAAAACTGGAGTGAAGACACAATGCCTAAGTACCGTTCCCATACCACCACTCATGGCCGCAATATGGCTGGCGCCCGCGCATTGTGGCGCGCAACCGGTATGACCGATGATGACTTCGGCAAACCGATTATTGCGGTAGTTAACTCATTTACCCAGTTTGTACCGGGCCACGTTCATTTGCGCGACTTAGGCAAGCTGGTAGCGGAGCAAATTGAAGCGTCTGGCGGTGTGGCTAAAGAGTTCAACACTATTGCGGTGGATGATGGGATCGCGATGGGCCACGGCGGCATGCTCTATTCACTGCCTTCACGTGAATTGATTGCCGACTCCGTTGAATACATGGTTAATGCCCATTGTGCGGATGCCATGGTATGTATCTCTAATTGCGACAAAATTACCCCAGGGATGCTGATGGCGTCTCTGCGCTTGAATATTCCGGTTATCTTTGTTTCCGGCGGCCCGATGGAAGCCGGTAAAACCAAATTATCCGATAAAATCATCAAGCTGGACTTGGTCGATGCCATGATCCAAGGCGCAAACCCTAATGTCAGCGATGCCGACAGCGAGCAGATTGAGCGCTCAGCTTGCCCAACCTGCGGTTCCTGTTCCGGGATGTTTACCGCCAACTCGATGAACTGCCTGAATGAGGCGCTGGGACTGGCGTTGCCGGGTAATGGTTCATTGCTGGCAACCCATGCTGATCGTAAGCAACTGTTCCTCGATGCGGGCAAACACATTGTTGAACTGACTAAACGCTATTATGAACAAGATGATATCAGCGCCTTGCCGCGTAGCATTGCCAACAAAGCGGCGTTTGAGAATGCCATGACACTGGATATCGCCATGGGCGGTTCCACTAATACCGTGCTGCATTTGCTGGCGGCAGCGCAGGAAGGGGATATTGATTTCGATATCAGCGATATCGATCGTTTGTCCCGTAAAGTGCCGCATCTGTGCAAAGTGGCACCGAGTACGCAGAAATACCATATGGAAGATGTGCACCGCGCCGGTGGTGTGGTGGGGATTTTGGGTGAGTTGGACCGCGCTGGCTTGCTGAATCGCGAAGTGAAAAACGTGTTGGGTCTGAACCTGCCACAAACGCTGGAAGCTTATGATGTGATGCTGACCAAAGATGAAGGAGTCAAGCAGATGTACTCCGCAGGCCCGGCGGGTATTCGCACCACGAAAGCCTTCTCACAAGATTGCCGCTTCCCCTCATTGGATACTGACCGCCAAGAGGGGTGTATTCGTACTCGCGAACATGCTTACAGCCAAGACGGCGGTTTGGCGGTGTTATATGGCAATCTCTCAGAGAATGGTTCAATCGTCAAAACCGCAGGTGTGGATAAAGACAGCTTAACCTTCCGTGGCCCAGCCAAAGTCTATGAGAGTCAGGATGATGCTGTTGCCGCTATTTTGGGTGGCAAAGTGGTGGCGGGTGATGTGGTGGTTATCCGCTACGAAGGGCCGAAAGGTGGGCCTGGGATGCAGGAAATGTTGTATCCAACCACTTACCTGAAATCGATGGGATTAGGCAAAAGCTGTGCGTTGTTAACCGATGGCCGTTTCTCGGGCGGGACTTCAGGTTTATCTATTGGTCATGCTTCGCCAGAAGCGGCCAGTGGTGGGTTGATTGCTTTGGTGCAAGATGGCGACATCATTGATATTGATATTCCAAACCGCGCTATGAAGCTGGACGTTAGTGATGCTGAGCTGGCTGTACGCCGTGCAGCAGAATTAGCGCGCGGTGATGCGGCATGGACACCGAAAGCACGCGAACGTCAGGTTTCTTATGCGCTACGTGCTTATGCCTTACTGGCAACCAGTGCTGATAAAGGTGCTGTGCGCGACAAAAGTAAGCTGGGAGGCTAAACCCCATGGCGGTATCACAACCCTTATCCACTGCCCCCGGTGGGGCAGAATATCTGCGAGCAATACTTCGCGCCCCGGTGTATGAGGTAGCGCAAGTTACTCCACTGCAAGTGATGGAAAAAATCTCCTCGCGCTTGGGTAACACTATTTTGGTTAAGCGCGAAGACCGGCAGCCGGTGCACAGCTTTAAGCTGCGCGGCGCTTACGCGATGTTGGCTGGCCTGACCGCAGAACAGAAAGCCTGTGGCGTGATAACAGCTTCTGCCGGTAACCATGCGCAGGGTGTGGCGCTTTCGGCCAGCAAGCTGGGTATTAAAGCGCTGATTGTCATGCCGGTTGCAACCGCTGACATCAAAGTGGATGCGGTGCGTGGTTTTGGCGGAGAAGTACTGCTGTTTGGTGCTAATTTCGATGAAGCTAAAGGCAAAGCGATTGAACTGTCGCAGTTGCAGGGTTACACCTTTGTGCCGCCGTTTGACCATCCGGCAGTGATTGCCGGGCAAGGGACGCTGGCGATGGAGCTTCTTCAGCAAGACGCACATCTTGACCGGGTGTTTGTTCCGGTCGGTGGCGGCGGGCTGGTGGCGGGGGTTGCTGTGCTTATCAAGCAACTGATGCCGCAGATTAAAGTGATTGGTGTTGAAGCTGAAGATTCAGCCTGTTTGCGTGCCGCGCTGGATGCAGGCAAACCGGTCGATCTGGCTCGTGTCGGGCTGTTCGCCGAAGGTGTCGCGGTTAAGCGCATCGGCGATGAACCATTCCGCCTGTGTCAGGAATATCTGGACGAAGTGATCACCGTCGACAGTGATGCTATTTGTGCGGCAGTAAAAGATTTATTTGAAGATGTGCGCGCTATTGCTGAACCATCAGGGGCTTTGGCGCTGGCAGGGCTTAAAAAGTATGTGCAGCAACATAATATTCAAGGCGAACGCTTGGCCCATGTGCTTTCGGGCGCTAACGTCAACTTCCATGGTTTGCGTTATGTCTCAGAACGTTGTGAGTTAGGTGAGCAACGCGAAGCTTTACTGGCGGTGACCATCCCTGAGCAAAAAGGCAGTTTCCTGCGTTTTTGTGAGTTGCTGGGGGGGCGCTCTGTCACCGAGTTTAACTACCGATATGCTGATGCCGATAACGCCTGTATTTTCGTCGGGGTACGGCTGACGCGTGGTTATGCTGAGCGGGCTGAAATCCTGGCTGAATTGCAGGGTAAAGGTTATCAGGTGGTGGATTTATCTGATGATGAAATGGCCAAGCTGCATGTGCGTTATATGGTCGGCGGGCGTCCTTCTAAACCACTGCGTGAGCGGCTGTTCAGTTTTGAATTCCCTGAATCACCGGGTGCATTGCTGAAGTTTTTGCATACCTTAGGCACACACTGGAATATTTCGCTGTTCCATTATCGCAGCCATGGCACTGATTTTGGTCGGGTACTGGCAGGTTTTGAATTGTCGGACTCTGAACCACAATTTGAACAGCACCTGACGGCGTTGGGCTACGATTGTCATGATGAAACTAACAATCCGGCGTTTAAGTTCTTCCTCGCGGGCTGAATCTTAGCTAGTAAATCCTTATTCAGACTAATAAAAACCCAGAGCTAATAATCTCTGGGTTTTTATATTAATATTTAATTGTATTAATTATATTATACATTCTCAAAAACAAGCTCTGCAAATATATTTATTTATTATTACTGTGTAGTATTACATTTGGATTTGTTAGTTTATGGTTTGATAATTATAAACTAACTATAATTCAGGCTAATTATATTAGCTTATCTTATTTAAAGTGAAGAATAATAGGACGGAGTGTATATATGCGTGATTCACTAGCATCAATTAAATCATCAATTAAGCCATTAGATAATTCATCAATATCTAATTATATACCTGCTATACCGCTTAGTCGAGGTTCTGAACGATTACAAACGATAACACGGAGTTATATGCAGAATGGCTGGAAGGTAAAAGACGAGGCTACATATAATGGAAAAATAATAATAAGATCAGTTGTAACAAAAGAACAAGTTATTAATAATGTTAAAACAGTCAACATTAAAACGTTTGATTCGTCTAATAATAAGATGAAGAGCATTGCTGAAATATCTGACTTTAATAATAATGTGAAGAAAATTGCTGTGGCCCACTTTGACTATGATGCTGTTAATAACACTGCCAGACAGACTAATAGAGTTGAGGCAGAACAACAGATTAAACCTCAAAAAATGACAGAATTAGAAAATGTTAATAATAAATTAATACAGAAACACCAAGTTAGCGAGTCAAAAACATCTGACCAAGGCTTTAAATTAAACAGTTCCCCATCAGATGCAAGCACACTTGCTCCTGCGGAAACCAGGGTGAAGAGAGAGTTATTAGACAGTAAGCCTATCAAGCACTATGAAACTATTGATGGCAAGCGTTTTCTAGTGACTAAAGATGAGTTTATTGCTGAAGGTACTCAGGTTCAGCAGGCACGAAGGGATAATAGTAGATTTATAGCTGAAATTACCAAAAATCATCAGGATGGGAACATTGTTAGCCAGACTGTAAAAGTACGAGAGTTTGACTCTGCCTCCAAAAAGTATTTTCTGACCGCACAATATAAAACTGAATACGCGTACGACGCTGAAAATAACACAAACACCACCCGTAGTAATAGTCAGTTTTATGACCGTGATGGTAAGGTAATTAGTCTTCAAGAGGTATCGGTTACAAATGGGGAAATAGTTTATGATGCTACAATGAAATTTGACTCAAATGGGCATGCATATATCTCTCGATTTCTTAATTCTGATGGCAAATATGAAAACAGTTGGCCGAATAGTACTATTAGCGATACCAGCCAACTAGCAGATTCTATAAACAGTTTCCCAACAAAGGAGATCAATCCTGCTGCTACGGAAACTGTCACTAATGGTGCTTTGGGGCCGGGAAGCCTTCTCCCTGACGTGGCTTTTCGTCGTCATGCTTCGGGGCCGGGAAGTCTTCTCTCTAATGTGATTTAAAACTACAATAGTGCCCAAAAAGCTTCAATTAACGGCTCATTGAGCCGTTTTTTCTGCACGCAAACCCCTAATTCAAATGGCTCAACCAGCGAAATATCGTCCAACAGAGAAATACGATTGCGCACCGGTTCTGGGCTGTTATCTACCACCACCGATGGAATAAGCGCCACGCCACACCCTAGAGCCACCATCGACACAATGGCCTCATGACCTGATACCGTGGCATAAATTAATGGGTTGGTAATGCGCTGGCGGCGAAACCACAAATCAATGCGTTTTCGCGACGGGCCGTGTTCCGGCAAAATAAACGGGATAGTGGCCCAATCTGGCTGATCAACCGATACCTGCGACCGCACGGCACATGGGAGGGCCGGGGCAATCAATACCAATGGAATTTCGCCAATTTGGGTAAAAGCCACGCTGGTGGGCAACACTTCAGGGCGACCCGCAATCCCCAAATCCGCTTCATTGGATTGTACTTTATCGACTGCATCGGCGGCATCACCGGTGGTGAGTTTAATTTCAACCAGTGGGTGGCGTGCACGAAAACGGTCCAGAATTGGCGGCAAATGGCTATAAGCGGCGGTAACCGAGCAAAATAACCGCAGCTCACCACTGAGCGATGGCCCGTGTTGGCCCAAGGCATGGCGCAATTGTTGATATTGCAACAAGGTTTGTTGAGCAAAGGATTTCAACTGCGTACCGGCATCCGTCAGTTGTACTGTGCGGTTATCGCGTAAAAATAGCGGCTGGCCGATGGTCTCTTCCAGGCGCTGGATCTGGCGCGACAGGGTGGATGGACTGACATGCATCGCTTTGGCGGTGCGGCCAAAATGGCGGCTTTCAGCCAAATGAAGAAATAATTTCAGGTCGCGTAAATCCATCACAGAGAGCCTCTTGGGTGAGAAGAGCTATTGTATTGCATCAGAAATAAAGAGTATTGCAAAATCTGCAATATCACATTGTTAATATATCAATTTCAGCAATGTGTTTCCTGTCATATAGTGAATCCAAGATAATCCCCAGCACAGACAGGGGATGTGAAAAAACAGTAAACAGTACACAAACACCACATTCGTTTGCAGTCACTAATACAATAGCTGCACCCACAGAACAGAACCCGAACGGAGCAATAACATGGCTAACTATTTCAACACATTGAACCTGCGTCAGCAGTTGGCGCAATTAGGTAAGTGTCGCTTTATGGCACGAGATGAATTCGCCGATGAAGCAGGCTACCTGAAAGGTAAAAAAGTGGTGATTGTCGGCTGTGGCGCACAAGGCCTGAACCAGGGTTTGAACATGCGCGATTCCGGTCTGGATGTGGCTTACGCCCTGCGTAAAGAAGCCATTGCTGAAAAGCGCGTTTCATGGCGTAAAGCGACCGAAAATGGTTTCAAAGTAGGCACTTACGAAGAACTGATCCCACAGGCTGATTTGGTTGTTAACCTGACGCCAGACAAGCAACACTCCGCTGTGGTTCAGGCGGTTCAGCCACTGATGAAAGATGGCGCGGCACTGGGTTATTCCCACGGTTTCAACATCGTAGAAGTGGGTGAGCAAGTGCGTAAAGACATCACCGTGGTGATGGTTGCGCCAAAATGCCCTGGTACTGAAGTCCGTGAAGAATACAAACGTGGTTTTGGTGTGCCGACATTAATCGCGGTTCATCCGGAAAACGACCCTAAAGGCGAAGGCATGGCGATTGCCAAGGCTTGGGCTGCGGCCACTGGCGGTCACCGTGCGGGTGTGTTGGAATCCTCATTTGTTGCTGAAGTTAAATCAGACCTGATGGGCGAGCAAACTATCCTGTGCGGTATGTTGCAGGCCGGTTCACTGTTGTGCTTCGACAAACTGGTTTCTGAAGGTACTGATGCTGCTTATGCTGAAAAACTGGTTCAATTCGGTTGGGAAACTATCACCGAAGCGCTGAAACAAGGCGGAATTACGCTGATGATGGACCGTCTGTCCAACCCAGCTAAACTGCGTGCTTATGCATTGTCTGAGCAACTGAAAGAGATCATGGCCCCACTGTTCCAGAAACATATGGATGACATTATCTCTGGTGAATTCTCCAGCGGGATGATGGCTGACTGGGCCAATGACGATAAGAAATTGCTGAACTGGCGTGAAGAGACCGGCAAAACTGCATTTGAGAACGCGCCACAGTTTGAAGGCAAAATTTCTGAGCAAGAATATTTCGACCACGGCGTGTTGATGATTGCCATGGTGAAAGCCGGTGTTGAGTTGGCATTCGAAACGATGGTTGATTCTGGCATCATTGAAGAATCTGCATATTACGAATCTCTGCATGAATTGCCACTGATTGCGAATACCATTGCGCGTAAACGTTTATATGAAATGAACGTAGTTATCTCTGACACCGCAGAATATGGCAACTATCTGTTCGCCAATGCCGCGGTTCCATTGCTGAAAGGCAAGTTTATGGATTCTCTGCAAGCAGGCGATTTGGGTAAAAGTGTTGCTGGTACTGCTGCGGTAGATAATGCCCAGTTGCGCGATGTAAACGAAGCTATTCGTAACCACCCAATCGAAGCTGTAGGCCATAAGCTGCGTGGCTATATGACCGATATGAAACGTATCGCAGTTGCTGGTTAATAACCGACTGTAGTGTGTTACTTGATATTAAGCCTCCCAGTAACGGGAGGCTTTTTTATTTCATATTGATTGCCTTTCGAGAAGAGTAATATTTCGTGAATTAATACTATCACGGCCCGATAAAACTCTTGTAAGGTGTTAATCGTGGTTAAACACCTCACGAAGAATGTCTGCTTTTTGATTTTCTAAATCACAAAATTATTTCGTTGATAATAAATAGGCCTCGCTAATTAGTGAGGCCTTTTTGTTTTATGAAATTACTGTGGCTGATGTTAATTACATCATAAGAAGGATTTTAAATATAAAAAGGAGAAAAGCGATGAGTGATATTCAAACTATTCTGGCCCGATGGGGTGTTTGGGCTAGAGAGCATTCCCATCTTGATTATCCGCATATTGCTAATGGATTTAAGGGGTTAGTGCCAGGAGGCAAGGTGGCCGCTTCTTGCTGTGATAATGACGGGTTAGCGCTTGATAATATCATTGGTAATTTACAGCGAGCTTCAAAAGAAAGAGAACTGGAGCTTATTGTACGCCATTATATTTATGGTCAGTCAAAGTCTTCCATTGCTCGATTGAAAAAATATAACGAACGTGAAATTAGGCGTCAATTACAGATGGCTGAGAGTTTTATTGAAGGATGCATAACGCAATCTAATATTTCACTGGAAATGTATAAAGAGTGATTGTGATAACAGATAAATCTCAGGAGGTGTAATCGGTCAATATATTCGTCAAAAATACGTATTCATGATGGAAATTAAAAACAAATAAGGAAATAAGATATGGGCGAAGGACACAGTAATACAACCGGCCACGGTGCTCGTGGCCCAACCGGTGGCGTTAAAGGGGGGCCGGCAGGGCCCGGTGGCCGAGGCTCTAACCGTGGCAAAGGCTGGGGGACGTCACAAACGCCCTATGGTGCTATCCATCACTACAGCCCCAGTCAATTCGGTCATGGCAGTCAACGCGGTGGTGGGCGTGGTGGTGATCGTAGTCGTCAGGCAACTCCTGCGAATCTGGCGCAAAACCCGGAACTACAAACCTATATGGCGGTCGGGGGGATGCCAGCCGTTATCACCTTAATTGATGGGCATTGGGGGGTGACTTTAAGTCGTCTTCCCGCAGTGGCGGCGTTTATCGAAGGCCATTTAACCCGTGTGGGATCGTGGTTAATGCGCACCAGCCCGGTCGGTGTAGCGGTTATGGGCATGATGCCGTCAAGAATAGCGCCTGACCCGCCGATAGGGCAGTTCTTCACCACTTCCACACTTCCCGCCAACAGAGTTACGGATACACCGAAAGAAACATTAAAAGTAGCCGCTGATGCTGCGGTTAATATTCGGGTCAGTGATGTGACGGAAGAGGGAGTACAGAAAGCGGTGCTGATTAAAGCACCTATAGCCATGCAGCGAGTACCTGTCATTAAGGCCGTCATGACGACAAGGCCAGATGTCTTTACCGCGGCCATTCCGGGTATCACACCGATACATATCAGTGTCGTTGATACTATGCCCATCAATATACCCGCGCCAACACAGCCAGCAGCAAGGCCGGTAGTGACGCCGATTGAGAATGCGGCTCCCAAAGAATTTAGCCTTCCTGTTGGTCGCCATAGTCACGATGCCATTATCGTTTTCCCCGACAGCACAGGTATTGAACCGCTGTACCTTTCTGTCATTCGAATAACCAATGTTGATGAGCTGATGCAGGAAGCGCGCAATACCTATGAAACAGCTCGGCGTGAACGGGAAGCGGCTGAAGGAGCGATGACACAACCGTTTAGCTCAGCGCTAGATGTGTTAAAACTGAAAAAAACACTGACGGATAAGCAAGTTACAGAAACAGCCGCGCATATCATATTACTTGAAAGCCATATTTCTTTATTGCAACAAGAAGAAGCGACGATATGGCAGCGTTACAATTCTCTCGCGGGCGAGAAGAACCGGTTAATTTTTATAAACTTGCGCCAACGGCTCGATTTACGGGCATTGGCACTCGTCAAACAAAGTGAGATCAAAACCTTAAGTGAGGGGATAGCTGAGCTAAAAGCCAAATATGAAACGCTGTTAGTGCTACAACAATCTGCTAATGCTGAATTTGGAATCGCAGAACAGCAACGTATTGAGAATGCACGGTTGGAAGCAGAGGCAGCGCAGTGGCAACAGCGAGTTGAAAATGCACGGCTGGCAGTAGAGGCCACCTTTAGGGCAGAGCGACAACACATTGAAGACGGATGGCGGACAGTCGAAGTAGCGGAAAAGCAAGCTATTGAGAATGCACGGCTGGCTGCAGAGGCAGCGCAGTGGCAACAGCGAATTGAAAATGCCCGGCTGGCAGTAGAGGCCACCTTTAGGGCAGAGCGACAACACATTGAAGACGGATGGCGGGCAGTCGAAGTAGCGGAAAAGCAAGCTATTGAGAATACACGGCTGGAAGCAGAGGCAGCGCAGTGGCAACAGCGAATTGAAAATGCCCGGCTGGCAGTAGAGGCCACCTTTAGGGCCGAGCGACAACACATTGAAGACGGATGGCGGCCATTCGAAGTAGCGGAAAAGCAACACGTTGAGAATGCGCCACTGACGGTGGGATCTGTGGAATGGCAACAACGAGTTGAAAATGCACGGCTGGCAGTAGAGGCAGCCTTTAGGGCAGAGCGACAACACATTGAAGACGGATGGCGGGCAGTAGAAACAGAAGAACCGGGTTGTGGTGTACTGGCCCAAATTGAAGCAGAAGCGGCTATTCGTAACAATACCTTCTCCTTAATCGCCTATATGGCAGAAGATGAACGTTTCCCTGGCTTTTCTGCGGGCGGAGCGGGCTCTGTCACCTTCAGTTATCGGGAGGCGATTAAACTAGATGCCTCAATGCGGCTGGTATTAAGGAGATTTAGCTGGCATAACTCCTCGTTAGCAGATCCATTGGTTTTTTCAATTGGTGCGGGTTTTTATTCCGATAACGAGCAGCAAGGTACAGAACTGCCCCCCTTAGCGGGCAGCTTCCCGCTCGGCTATATACTATCCCCTGAAACGTCGCTACCGCAGCAAGGCGAAGTTAATTCATTTGTCAGGATCTTGATGGTGGACAGGGATGATGAAACCCGTATTTACGCAGTAAAAACCGGGGTTGCCGATGTCCCGGCTAACGTAAAAGTGGGCATGGCGCAATTTGATCGTTCAAGCGGTGTTTATACTTTTACCACTGATACCCTGCCGCCACGTACTTTCACCTTTACCCCGGCACATCCACCTGGCACGGTTACCAGTTCGGTTATGCCGCAACCGGCCAGTGCACCCGTTTTCCCGCAGCATACCGGCACTGATATCAAGATTCTGGCGACGAGGGGAGCGCTGACTTTCCTTACCCCTGAGGAGATGAGTTTCCACGATTACATCATCTGGTTCCCGGCAGAGTCGGGGCTGGAGCCGGTATATGTTTATCTTAAAAGCCCACGGGATGAGCCGGGTGAGGTAACAGGCCAAGGCGAATGGATTTTAGGTATTTGGCTGGCGGAAGCGGGTAAGGGGCAGGGAGCTGCCATTCCTGCACAGATTGCGGATAAATTACGTGGCAGGAAGTTCAGTAGCTTTGATAGATTTAGGGAAGAGTTTTGGCGGGCAGTAGCGAGTGATCCAACTTTATCAAAACAGTTTAAATCTGGTAATTTAGGAAACATTAAGAATGGTAAGGCTCCATCGTCTAGAAAAAGTGAGCGAGTAGGTGGTCGGATAAAATATGAACTTCATCATGTGAAACCTATCAGCAAAGATGGTGCCGTTTATGACATTGACAATATTAGAGTATTAACGCCTAAAAGGCATATAGAAACTCATAAAGAGGTGAAATAAGATGAAAGGAAAAACTATATCTGACTATACGGAATCTGAATTTTTAGAATTAGTAAGAAAACTCTTTAATGTGGAAAATACATCTGAAGAAGAAGATATTCAAAACCTTCTTGAATTTGAACGACTATGTGAGCATCCTGCTGGGTCTGATCTTATTTATTATCCCGAGGATCATCAAGATGATAGCCCCGAGGGGGTTGTGAGTGAAATAAAGAAATGGCGAGCCGAAAATGGTAAACCCGGATTTAAAGAATAATTTATATCATCAGTAATAATATAAGCCATCATTCTGATGGCTTATATCCCTTTATTAATTAAATATTAATAACCTCGCAATTATCTCATCTGGTTTCCATATGTGGGTTTTGTTGCGCGGTGGCTAAAGCATCTTGAAATTCCTGAATAATTTAAGCTCAGGAATCAAGATATACTGAAGAATGGAGAAGTGTAAATGGAAAATAAAAATCTATCTGATTATACAGAGCAGGAATTCTTACGTTTTTTGAAAGATATTTATTATGATGCATATCCATCCGAGGCTGAACATGATGAAGCTATCCTAAGGTTTGAGGAATTGACCGAGCATCCAGATGGTTCTGATTTGATTTATTATCCTAATGATGATCGGGAAGATAGCCCTGAGGGTATTTTAGCTGAAATAAAAAAATGGCGGACCGAAAATGGTAAACCGGGGTTTAAGAAATAAGTTATATCGCGAATAATCATATAGACCGTCGCTCTGGGCGGTCTATATTGATAAGTTTTTTATTTCAGCTCACGGCTAAACGCTTTACGGTTACCTAAATCATCAATTAAGATAAAATTGACCGTTTTACTGTCTGCTGTTGGGACTCGATTGAGGGGAAAGTCCAGCTTAGAAAAAGGGGCGACCATATCTGGCAATCCTTCGGCCGACCCCAATGTCAGAGAAGCGAGTGATGCATAATAAGGGGTTGGATTATCCACTTTAACTGCGGCGGTATTACCGTTACGTTCTAAGACAAAAGTTAATACCTTGCTGACGGTATCTGCTGGGGCGGACAAGTTTTTAGGGCGATAAAAGACTTTATATTGCATGCGCAAAGCCAGGGTAACGGAAGACTCGTCATCAACTTTAGCTGTGGCTTTAGGCGGTATTTCGTAAACATTAAGCCAAAATGCAGATTCTCTATCCAAAGGTAATTTGCTGGCACCGGATAAAATTAAACGCAGGCTGCGTTGAGCTTGTGGTTGTAATCGAAACAGTGGGGGCAACACTAATACTGGAGAAATCGCTTTCTCCGGCGTTGCCATCAAATCGCCATCATCCACCCAAACCTGTACCGCTACCGGGTAGCTATTACTGTTGACCAGTTGTAATGACTCTTCCGTGCTGCCTTCGCTGAAGATAATACGTGTCTTTTCTGCGATCACACTGGCACACTACAGGCGATGAGAAGTGATAACAGCAAGCCATTCAAGCTGCATTTGAAACGCATATTATTGGACACGGATAACCACTTGCGCATGTGCATTCACCGCTCCTGCCGTCACAGTTTGACCGCTGATTTTGCTTAACTCAGCCCGAAAGTTCTCAGTGTAACTATTACCGCCACTTACCGTGCCGGTTATTTCTTGCGCACCTTGGAAAATGCCATACCAGCCACCGTTATTACCGGTTTGAGTCACATTCTTTGATAGCAGATAAATCGGGGTGTTATTGCGGTAGATTCGGATACCCACTCCACTTGCCATTCCGGCTGCGCCATAATTATCGGAAACCAAATGGCTAATACCACCGCTGCCATTCATTAACCCTAATGTTTGGGCTTTGGCTGCATTTGCTGCGGGGACAAAAAAGCCCATAGCCACCGCACCGGCATTGACGCCAGAGGTAATGCCTGTCTGGCACTGGAAATCAACACTGAACTCAGCCGAACTTGAACTTCCATTATTCAGTTCCGCCACCGAAATCCGGGGTAAAATAACTGTCGGGGTAAAATGAGTTACCGCGCAAATAGTCGTTCGACGAAAAGTCACATAATTGTACAGCCCGATAGAGGCAGGCCAGGTCGAATACCAACCGGGCCAGTTTGATACTGAGTCGGTTCCTTCAATAGGGCCGCTGATCCCCGGCCCTTTAAAGGCGATATAGGCATTGGGTTGGGTATAAGCGTAAGCATAAGAGGCCACATTATAAGTGCCTGCGCGGGTATAATTAATGCGAAATAATTCGGTATACAAGTTACTGAAATTTTTTGCTTTTACCAGAATACGGCCAGAACTATCTTTATCAAGATTAGTTAAGCGTTGCCCTTTCCATAAACGGGAGTAATATTCACCTGTTGATAGATTTGTAAGCCGGATTACGACATTGGCGACGGCAGTGGCAAAACCGGAGGGGACATTGCCGGCAATTAGGCCATCTTCATTTTTGCCACCATAGTCATTATCCCCATTAGTGGCATACATCTCGAAGAGTTGGTCAACATCAGCTGCGGCACAGCGGAATAGCACCCGCTCAGGATCATAGCCGGTATTCAGGGCAAAAGTGGTAAAGTCGGATGTCGCGGCGGCTAATAATGTTCCGTCAGGTTGAAAATTCGCATTGGTGCTGAGGTCAATAACGCCCGGTAAGCCGAGTGATCCATTATTATCCAGAGAACCAGACCACGCGCTGGCCGTACCATCACCGGCACTCAGCTGACTTTGTGCGGTAATTCGGGTACAAGCTGACCATGCTGAGGTGCTAAATAACCCGATCAGTAGCATTGTTCCCGCCACAATATATGGGCCACGGGAATGAACAGATATGGTTGGCCGTGAGACTTTGCAAGATATTAACTGCTCTGTGGGTTTAAACATTATTTTTCTCATAATGGTTAACGGCGACAACTGCCTGTTAAATGGATAATATCTTGCTCAGTATCTTGGCTAGTAAAATCATAAGGTAATTCACATTGCTCGTTGCGGTTTTCACCCCAGCGTACATAAAGTGAACCTTTATTCTCTTTCACTCGAACATAGATCTGATTCCCCTGACCCACCATACCGACCAGTTCATCTTTATTGTTATAGACATCTGAACCCAGTGGTAATCCTTCAACGTCAGCGGTTTGGGTTTGAATTAATACCGCATAGCCAGTTAACGTTTCGAATTTCACCCTCACTGCGGCTCCGGCATAAGGGAATTGTTTCTGCACATTCGCGCCCCAACTATTTGAGCTACCGCTGACATTACTGTCGTCATAACCCGCATTGACTGAATAATTTAAAGTATGACGTTCACCGGCGGTGCCTGATAATGACGTCTGATAGTTATTGCCACTTTTCGGATTACGGTTGGCAGACATGGAAAGATATTGGTTCCCGCCACCAATATTCAGTGGAATAGATACAGTTAATGACGCGATATTTTCGGTATTACCGTAGCGCGTTGTTGTCATTGTTTCGTCCGTGTCATCGGCATCCCAACCAAACTGGGTTGAGGTATAAATTGTGCGCTGGCGGCTCAGTGCCACGTTGTAGCTAATATCTTTATAACTATTTGAATAATTTAGCTGTAACTGGGTATCTCTCTGTGTATCGTTATAATAATCACTGGTCGATGCTGAGGCTGAAAGTTGCCCATAGCCCCCCAGCGTTTGGTTTATTGTGGTGGTAAATTGGCTACGCTGTTTATATGTTGATGAATCCCAAGTACCACCATTCTTTTGCACTGAACGCACCCCAAATACATCATTTAAATCACGATACCCTTTGGTTGAATAGCGATATCCAGTCAGTGAGAATGAGGTGCCAGTTTCATTAAATGTCTGGCTATAGGTGGCCTGCATCCGCCAACCATCTTGGGTTTTATTATCTTCAACTTTGGCATGGGAATAGGTGGTATTAAGGCCAAACGCACCGACCGACGTACCTAATACGCCCCCCACAAGTAATGCTGTATAATCTTGCGCTAAACGAAGACCACTATTGGCAGTTAACTGATTCGTAAGACCACGCTCATAGGTAAAATCAGTGAAATAGCTGTCAATATTGGTGAAATCACGTGATTCCCCAACCACCGCATTATAACGACTTACACCTGGACGCATTGAATCCGGTACAGCACTGAAAGGCACAGTAAATGTCGAACGGCTCCCATTAGCTTCTATTACTTCAACATTAAGATCACCCTGACTGGTGGTGCTGTATAAATCGTTAATAACAAATGGGCCGGGAGCGACGTTAGTTTCATAGATTTCACGCCCATTCTGACGAATAACTACCCGCGCATTACTGCTGGCAACATCACGAACTTCTGGTGCAAAACCGCGCATGGATTGGGGCCACATACGCTGGTCAGTCGCCATTTTTGCCCCGCGAAATGACATCGTGCCAAATAAGGTACTGTCGGTAAATGTTTCACCCAGCGTTAATTGGCTATCCAATGCTGAGATAGGGCGTTGCACATAAGTGCGGATATTATTCCATTGGGTATCGCTGTTATTATTGTTGCTGGCATAACGTACATTTGATTGTTGGCGTAATTGCCACAATCCAAGATTGAGGCCACTTTTTAAGCCGACAAAACCATAGTCAGAAGTATTATTTTGCTGGGATTGCGTCTCGCTACGATAAAAGTTAGCGCTGTAGTTAACGAATGCGAGCTTTTCGCCTTCTTCCCATTCCGTACGCTCAATATAATCCCGAGGTCGTTTTTTTAATAATGCTTGGGGAATAGAAAGCTCCAGGCGCAGTTTGGCCTGATCAAAATGAAAAGACGCGCCTTTGACTCGCTGCGCCAACGGTAAACACTTCTCAGTGGCAGAGGGCGTGGCCGCCGCAGATTCTGAAGGTATTGACTCTCCCTCAGCGGCATTAGGTTCTTTAGGCGTGGTATTGTTTTTATTGGCCAGTTCAATACCAGCCGCAGTTAAGAACTCATCACTCGGGCAGGGGAAAACCTCCGGTGAATCGGTATTCTTAATAAATTAAATCGTGGTGTGTTTGAATAATTTGTTATTAATCAGAACATCTACAGCATCGTAATTTCCCGGTGTAACAGAATCCTCTTTATTGAGTTGATTCAAACCGGAGGCAAATTTTGTTCCTAAAAAGAGTGATTCATCAAATTCCAGATTCTGTGGGTCTTCCTGAGCCAAAACAGTATCGACATGTAAAACTAAAGTGATACACAGTGTTAATGCTTTCTTACGGCCTGAGATCTTCTTTTTCGGAATGACTTGTGAAAGCCCCATAAATATTCCTTCGCCGGAAAGCTACTACTGAATTTATAGCTATTGAGTTTTATAACTACCGGTATCTTGCCCGCCGAAATCATTAACTAACAGGAAATTAACAATAGCATTTGAAGGTGCAGATGAATTTGGGATAACCCACTGAGCTTGAGACATGGGTGGGATCATCTCAGATTTCATTTTGAGCTTTTTACCTCCCCCAACGACTTCACCACTGGCAATGGTGGCATAGAATCCTGTTGGGTTTTTGCCAGTCACAACAACATCTTTACCTTGTTGGCGTACATTAAATGTCAGAGCACTGGAGACTTGATCTACTCGGCCAGTAATATTTTCAGGCCGATAAAACACTTTAATCCGGTTACGTATCAACACTAACATTTTATTATTCTTTTCTGCTTTATTAACGGGGGGAACCTGTAAAAAATTAAGGTAGAACACAGATTCTCTATCCGTTGGCAAACCACTACCGGTATATTTCAGCCGTAATGTTTGGCCTGCATTCGCTTCAATACGGAAGAAAGAAGGGCTGACAATAAACGGTGCTTTGCCTGTCTCCGGGGTTGATTGGGCATCGCCGCTATCTAACCAAACCTGAACAGCATTAGGAAAACCATCGTTATTTGTTAATTGGACGCTATGCTCTTTTTCACCTGCCGAATATATAATACGGCTGCCGCTCATCACTACGCTGGCATTGGCAAAAGATATCCCAATAAGAATTAATAAAGTAATAAGCAGGAAACGGTAGCTATTTATATTAAGCATGATGGGGATATCCTCTGAAGGAAACTGGTTGAATAGTTAAGCCTCTGGTACTTGAAGTTGCAGGGGTTGACTGTATATTCGCCACCTACCCACAACTCCAATTACTTAGAGTATATCCTATCCTACGATACTGATATTACAGGTAGGAAACTGCATATTGTACAGAGGCGATCACAGAACCAGGACCTGCTTGACCGGTTGCAAAATATTGCACCGCAAAATCATGCTCTGCTGATGTTTTACCCGCTTCCAATACAATACCCTCTTGTGTTATGCCACTATTTAGATTGATACCGGTTGTTGTTACTGTATCTTTCAGTAATTGAAGCTCAACATTCGACGCTGTACCGCTATTCTTTAAGTTACCCGTCGCTGTGACTTGGTTACCCACGAAGACAGTTTTGATATTAATATCATCAGCACTTGTTGCACAGCCTGATACACTCAGAGTAAAGGTTGTTTTACCTGCAGTTTTACCTGAAGCATTTAAATCGCCATTTGATACTGTTGGCAATAATACCATTGGGTTAGCGTCCAGGCCGTTGACGGTAACAGAACACGTCTGAGCAGTGACTTCCCCTTGGAAAGTAATAGTATTATTGCTAGCTGCTATTGCTACAGTTTGGATGCAGAAAATAATGCGATAGCCAAAGTAATCTTATTCATTTGAAACTCCAATATAGTAATTAGATATAGGTGAAATGCTCGTTGCATTCAAATGCGGTTGAGTATTTAACGTTGTGTATTTAAAGATATTTCTTCTAAAATAGTCGTAAACTAATAAGATCTTTCTTGTTGATTTTCTTGTGGGTTGCATTTCAGTCGTGTTTTTTTAGCATTTTAATGTAATTTCTTAATACTATTGGGTGTGTTTTTTGTAAAGTTAAGTGGATATTTTGTATAGATATAACTGATGATAGGCCGAGTGCTAATAATATTCATGTTGTTCTTCCAATAGTCATTATCTGCAAAGCACTTTGCATTAACGATAAATAGAAAAATGGAAGAGGGTACTTGCGCCGCCGGCGAGGTGGCGCATGAAGAACTTAATTACGGTATAACACTTTAATAATGTGGTAACCGAATTGAGTTTTTACCGGACCATAAGGTTGCAGTAATTCGCAGCTGAA
>NZ_JBLWEX010000231.1:0-18773 GCF_048323875.1 Yersinia sp. LJYL362 | reverse complement strand
CCTATGAAACCACCCCCTTTGTGAAAGCCTCCATTAAAGACGTGGTCAAAACACTGCTGGAAGCCATTTTGCTGGTTTTCCTGGTGATGTATCTGTTCTTACAAAACTTCCGCGCCACACTGATTCCGACGATTGCCGTTCCAGTAGTGCTATTGGGCACCTTCGCGATACTGTCGGCATTCGGATTCAGCATTAATACCTTAACCATGTTCGCCATCGTGTTAGCCATCGGTTTACTCGTCGATGATGCCATTGTCGTGGTGGAAAATGTGGAGCGCGTGATGAGTGAGGAAGGGCTTGAACCACGAGAAGCCACGCGCAAATCCATGAGCCAAATTCAGGGCGCGCTGGTGGGGATCGCTCTGGTGCTGTCGGCGGTATTTATTCCGATGGCATTCTTCGGTGGCACCACCGGGGCTATTTACCGCCAGTTCTCCATTACTATCGTCTCCGCAATGGTGCTTTCAGTGCTGGTGGCATTGATTTTGACCCCGGCACTTTGCGCCACCATGCTCAAGCCGATCAAACCGGGGCATCATCATGCCAAACGCGGCTTCTTCGGCTGGTTTAACCGCATGTTTGACCGCAATGCTCACCGCTATGAGCGGGGCGTAGCGCAGGTTTTACATCACAGCGTGCGTTATATGCTGCTGTATTTATTGCTTTTGGGTGGGCTGGCGCTGCTGTTTATCAAGTTACCAACCTCATTCCTGCCACTGGAAGACCGTGGTGTCTTTATGGCTCAGGTACAACTTCCTGTCGGCTCGACTCAGCAGCAGACACTCAGAGTGGTTGAGAAAGTCGAGAATTACTTCCTGACGGCAGAGAAAAATAATGTGCTGTCGGTGTTCTCCACCGTGGGCTCTGGCCCCGGTGGTAATGGTCAAAACGTCGCGCGCCTGTTCATCAGACTGTCTGACTGGGAACAGCGAAAAGACAGTAATGATTCGTCATTTGCCATCATTGAACGCGCCACCAAAGTGTTTAACAAAATCGCCGAAGCAAAAGTCTCTGTCAGTAGCCCACCGGCCATTTCAGGTTTGGGTGGTTCGTCAGGTTTTGATATGGAATTACAAGATCACGGCGGTTTAGGCCACGACAAACTGATGGCGGCACGCGACCAATTATTACAGATGGCATCTCAGGATCCCGCGCTAACACGTGTGCGTCATAACGGGCTGGATGATAGCCCGCAATTACAGATAGATATTGATCAGCGCAAAGCACAAGCGCTGGGTGTGTCCTTGGATGATATTAACAACACACTAAAAACGGCGTGGGGCTCGACTTACGTTAACGACTTTGTTGATCGTGGGCGGGTAAAGAAAGTGTATGTTCAATCTGAAGCCACTGCGCGTATGTTGCCTGAAGACGTTAACAAATGGTATGTGCGTAATAAAAACGGCGGCATGGTACCTTTCTCTGCCTTTTCAACCACTCGCTGGGAGTATGGCTCGCCACGACTGGAGCGCTATAACGGCTATTCTGCTTTGGAAATCGTCGGTGAAGCGGCTCCGGGCGTCAGTACCGGTACTGCTATGGATGTCATGGAGGGATTGGTCAAACAATTGCCTAATGGATTTGGCCTGGAATGGACGGGAATGTCCTATCAGGAACGGCTCTCTGGCTCACAAGCCCCTGCCCTCTACGCCATTTCACTGTTAGTCGTATTCTTATGTCTGGCAGCATTATATGAAAGTTGGTCAATACCTTTCTCAGTGATGCTGGTTGTGCCACTCGGGGTGATTGGGGCGGTTGCCGCAACCTGGATGCGGGGCTTGGAAAATGACGTCTATTTCCAGGTCGGATTACTCACCATCATTGGGCTATCAGCCAAAAATGCTATCTTGATAGTTGAGTTTGCCAGTGAATTAAACAATAAAGGCAAAGATTTGGTTGAGGCCACACTTGAAGCCTCTCGCCTGCGGCTACGGCCCATTCTGATGACCTCTTTGGCATTTATCTTTGGTGTATTGCCGATGGCAATCAGTCAAGGGGCTGGCTCTGGTAGCCAACATGCAGTGGGTACCGGTGTGATGGGTGGGATGATTTCAGCTACCGTGCTGGCTATTTTCTTCGTGCCACTGTTCTTTGTTCTGGTACGACGCCGCTTCCCCGGCAGGCCAGCACGTGCAAAAAATAGTGATACTCAGTAAAACAGAAAGAATACAGGCGGTACGTAAAAAAGGTGATATTAACGATTAATGTCACCTACCTGAGGTTAATGACAAAGTGCCCGTATCGGTGAAAACAGGCAGATCGTAAAGACGCCGTCAATCCATCCCTGGAGGCTCGAGCCGCGCCATCCTTGGCGCGGACGCTTTACTCTTCTACCTGCCTTCACCTTGCAAGATCAAGTTGTTGGGGTTTGTCAGCAGTCTGAGATGATATCAACGATTAATGTCACCTTTTTATTTAAAGTAAACTAAAGAACAATAAGCCAATATATTAATTATATTTTAATAAGTAATTAAAAGTTAAATAAAAAAGTAGCGCTATATATTTATAGTTATATCTTGACCATCTTAAAATCATCATCCATATTTATTTTTCCCGTCATACTTCGGGAATAAAAACACAGCATAACATTAACCTCAAAAGAGTCAGGAGATATAGCTATGGGTATTCTCGGCTTATTGCCAAACAAAGTTGATGAAGATGAGTCTATTGAAAATAATGAACACCTTACTTGTTTAACAGAAAAGGAGTTGGCTGAACTGGAAAGTTAATAGCATCATAATTAAGGGGGCTTAGGCCTCCTTAATTAATTGTTAACAGGAGATAAATTAATGGAATTACCCTATGAGCGTGAAATTACATTAGCTGAAGCAAAAAAACGAATTCTGGCTGAATTTCAGGATAACGCCATCACTCCTCACATAGAAAATATTGGTCTACATATCATTACAACCACATGTAATATCTATGATCAAAATAATAATTTACTCAGCCAAGGTGTGGGCAAAGGTATTGATGGCGCGGCACTAACTGGTGCTTTTTATGAAGCATTTGAACATTATATTTCAACAAATCACCAAAAATTCGGCGAAATGACATTATGCAAAACCAATAAACTGCAACATACATTGGGCGGTACTGATTTCGTTAGAGATGTGCTACAAACTCAACCCAATACAAAAATTGCTTGTCGCCATTATAGTAATATCACTGGCGATATTTCGATTTATTATCCAGCCGCTTTTTCAACACCGGATTACGCGGATTGTCCCCTTGAAGGAGATAATTTCGATTATCAGGTATTACGCCGCTATTCCAGTAACAGTGGTACCGCCATTGGTTCTTCTTTTCAGGAAGCTGCGCTGCATGCTGCAAATGAAAGTATTGAGCGTGAAGATTTATCTCAATTTTTGATTAATTACTTTTATCAAGATAACAAAAAAGCATTACGCCTGGTTAATCCTGATTCGCTACAAGAAGAACTTCACACCTTATGGTTAAATGCTCAGGCCGAAATAGCAGATCACATTACAGTACTCGAAATCAGCCAATCTTCAAGTTGTCGGACATTCATCGCTTTCGGCCATAAAATCTGCCAGGCGGTACATTTATTTGGTGCAGGAACCTCCCTATCACCTTATTACGCCATATCCCGGGCAATAACCGAACTGATCCAGTTTCACTCTATTGTCGCCCGATTCCCTTACCTCATTGAGACACAAAAACATTCTTTACGGCGATTAGCACAGTGGCCAAAACTACAGCGCAGCTGTAAAGCCTATTTGCCCGGATTATTAACCGATAGAACCTTGCATAGTGTCGATATTCCAGAAGATGCCCCCATTGCGCCAGTAATTGAGCAATTATTGCAGGTAGAGCGGGAGTTAAACATGCGAGGGTATCAATTGCTGGTCAATATTCTCTATCAAAGTACTTCTGGCTGTACTGTCGTCAATGTGTTGGTTCCTGGCTTTGAGCGTTTCTTTCTTATTAATAGCGGCAACATTGTGGTGCCTTGGATGGGCTATCAATATCAAAACAGCTAGTGATAATTGGCTGAGAGCAAAAGCGATAGATAGCCAATAAAAAAGGCAGGAACGATGACGTTTCTGCCTTCTGCGGACGATAACCCGCCCCTGGATATGTATTAATAAAACAACAAAAGATAACAACTCTTACTGCCGGTTTATTCGCTTATGCCTTACGCAGCATAGCATCGATAAACTCTTTCCACGTACCTAACTCAAAATCAACCATAACTTCCTCTCTAATTATCGCGGTCAATTATACGCCTGTTTTTTGAACAGTCAAAATTGGAATCCATTTAAATTAGTGTGGAAATGAGATCTGCTTCAGAGATATTGAATTTGGTCTTTTGACTGTGTTTCTCTGGCGGTGAGCACTTTACTTGCCTGTTGGTCGATTCCGGAGTAGCGTGCTCAGATATATAGGGGTAAATGCCGTTTTTGACACAACCCATTATTGGCAAAATGCAGAGTAAACCATGAAACACTCTATTGATTCGCTGAAAGAGTTGGGCCGTTACGATGATGCAGTAGCAATGGCGCAAAATTTACTGCGCAGCGACCCAGACAACGCCATCCTGCTGTATAAGATTGCCTCTCTTTATGATGTGCAAGGGCTAGAGTTGCAAGCGATCCCCTTCTATCGTGCGGCTATCGAGCATAATTTGGCGGGAAAAGAGCTACAGGAAGCCTATCTTGGGCTAGGTAGTACTTACCGGGCGCTGGGGCTATATCAGGAATCATTAAATACCTTTGACGCGGCGCTAGTTCGTTTTCCACAAGCAAAAGAGATAACGTTGTTTCGTGCCATGACACTGTACAATCTGGGGGAAACCAAAGAAGCGGTCGCAGCATTATTGATATTGCTGGCTGAAACCTCAAATCATCAAGATATCAGCCTCTACCAAAAAGCTATTCGCCAATATGCCGCTGACCTTGACCGAATTGGCTAAATCCCTCGACTGACGTGCGTATTTACGCGCTAAACACCCCATAGCCGTCTGGATTCAAACCCCATTTTCCCGCATTATGGACAAGCCAGGCAGCCATATCAGTGACTAGCCTGGTATTTATCCTGCATAATCGCGCCATTCTAGCCGAGGTATTATTTTTCCATGTCAGATAACCCAGCAACCCCATTATTGTGCCTTTATGGCATTAAAATACCATGAACATTACGCAAACTTTTTTTCATGCGTAAAATTTAATGATGCATGGAACCAAGATATGAACATTATCGTGGGGATTGAATTAGGTCTGTGAATCACAAGCTCACTTCCTTCGTTTTTTGCTATCCCTCTTCCAGCATCAATTGCTTTTTGTTGTGTTCGATGAACAGAAGTAGCTTTTCCGTTACCTTCACCTTTAACAGCCATTCACCATTATGCGGAACGACGTGTTGGCTCTTACCCATAGATGCCACCTACTATATGAGATACACCATATGGTGCCAATACTAATTATAAATTCTATATGTTGTGCTTCATTTACAGAAGATCACAAAATCCCAACAAGATGCCATAACGCCTTGCTACATTATATCTTCTCTGACGTACTCTCATAACAAAAGAAGCATGAGTTGAGAAAGCAAAAAACTCATTTAATCGATTGATATTTAATAATTAGTTTTACAACTTTCATTTTTTACTAAAATTTAACTTTAACTGTACAAATATACAGGTATACTGAAAATCAAATTTTGATACAAATTACAAATGCAGTATATTGCCACAACGCATTGAAACTGGATGTTAAAATGGCAGATACATTTGGAATTAGAATCGACTACAAAGTTGGCAGGAATAGACCAGAGAAAATTTTCGAAGCTATGGCATTGTACATCAATGCCTATGAGGATCTTATACAACTTATCTCTAATACTATCGGCTGCAAAGATGAATTTAGCTTTGTACTCGACGATGTTGAAAAAGGTTCCATTACTACTTATTTGAAAAAATTCAAAGGACAAGCAATTGACTTAGTTACAGCGAAAATTTTAAATGAGGTAAGTGAAACAACCAAAGACCTTTCCGGGATATCTAGTGTTGAAAGTGAAACCGAAATTGATGAAATCGCTGATAATTTGGATGAAAGATTGACCGAGTCATTTCCTGATTTATTCACCATAGCTCAACCGCAAGTTGATAAAAAAGCCCTAGCAAAAATATTAAAAAGGCTAGCGGATGCAAACCTTAATATTCGGAGTGATGAGAAAGTTGATTTAATATTAGATAAAAAAATCGATCATCCTATTAAAGTTAATACTAATTTTAAATTCTCTGCTAATCTGGACGATTTATATGTAGAAGGGAAAATTCATGAAAATGGCGTGACTGATAAATTATTTGTTGTCAAACCTGTTAATGATGGAAACTCAAGATGGGATTGTAAAAGCCTGAATATGAATCAACGCTTTGAAGCAGTAATGATGGATAAACGCTGGCTTGAAAAATATCAATCAGGGCTAGTTCCTGCTATAGGTCCAAGTGATATAATGGTTGCAAAATTAAACTTAATTATAAAATCAAAAAATGATAATAAAACAAGTAAAATAATTCATGCTGAAATAATTGAAGTACTAAATATTATAGAAAACACTGAAGGATTAAAAAATGAACCGCTTCATTTCTAATCTTGCTAAAGGTAATGATGAAAAAGCAATCTTTGTAAAAAGATTAGTAACCTCATGGTATTTTTTCATTGTGCCGTTTGTGATTTTAATTACAATAAAAATATACACATCATCTTTAATAGATGTTTTATTAGTATCTGACTGGTCTATTGCTTCTTTTATAATCTATGGGCAATTGATAAGTCAAACTACAGCTAATAGCATAAGTATAAAAAATGTAGTAGATCACGGGTTAGAGTATTATGTCACAAAGCGAATTGTCTTTGGTCTTACTTCTAATATAGTAATTTATGTACTAATGTCAATAAAACCAAATATCTATCTTGGTATCATTCAAATATTACTCTTTATTTTCTCAAACTTAAGATACTTCAGCGATAATCTATCAGTCTATGACCTTAAGAGAAAATAAATATATACCATTAAATAATGATTAATTTGCTTCATAGTTAATGTTTTACTCAGTAAAACTGTTAACATTTCTTTTGTTAATTGTAACCCATATATTATTTCCAAATAACTATCACCTGGAACAATTATATATTTAACATCATTATATTCAAAAGAAAAATCAATGAAAGAAAACTTATCGTTATACCTTCGTTTGTCTGCCTTTGTTTTAATTCTCTCTAAATTAAGACTAGGCCACATATCACTTATGAATGGCTGAGGAACATATCGCCATTCTTTTTCGTCAGCAAATCTAAAGTTTTCATCAATAACTTCATCATTTCGAATAAGTCTCCCTTGATAATTTTTCATGTATCTAAGCAAATTATATAAATAAGCATATTCATTTTTTAATTTATTAAATCTTCTTAGTTCAATTCCAACTAATGAGTGCCTGACATTCCAATAAGGTATAATCTTATCTTTCAGTAATCTAATCCGTTTATTGTAATCAGTAAATAATGTACTTTCTTTACTTATATAAAGTACAGGATGTAATCCTTTAGATTCAGCCCAACCTTTAGTTAACCTTAGTCCAAACATACCATATTTTTGAGTATGCTCTTCAAGTTGGGAGAGTCGTATATCACAAAATGAAACCATTGGTACGCCAAAATCTCGCCGTCCCCCTTTAGATGTAATACGCTCTCTTGCCATTGATGACTTAAAATACATTCCGAAAGGATTAAGAAAAAATGCTCCTGGCTTTTTGTAAAATGAAATAATGATGAAGGATGCGAACTTTTAGCCATATGAAAACCCAAAATAATTTAGCAAAAGGTTATACGTAATTGAGTACTAACACTACCGCACCCAAAATATCGAAGCCGGATAGCAATTTTTCAGTAACTACTATTCCATTGTATCTGTCATTATCGCTATTCAAGCGATACCCATCAAAAACTATATTCACTCGCTTGCACAAATCCCCCCCCCTCACGCATCAGGATCAGGATCAGGATCACAGTACTCTCTTTCAGATACGTTTGGCTTTGTCCTATGGTTAATACGCTGATGTGTTCTTTTGACACTAAATTAGCCATCTAGCGACCCAATAACATCATTACCGTTCGTTTTAATCTATAAATTTATCAATAAGTTACATAACATTATATCATTAAGTGATTAATTTAATCATATCGATCTATAAAATCGATCGATTGATTTATTTGTGATATGATTGATTTCCCAGAAGACAGCAATGCGTTATTTGACCTGAACGTTATAAAATTTTGATAATAGAAGAGGATGTATAATGGCGAACTATTTTACGATTACATGCCCACATTGCCGCAGTACTACAACCGTTCAGACAGGAGTATCTAAAAATGGTACTGGAGTTGGTCAATGCCGGAGTTGTTCAAAGAACATAAAAGTTACTGTTGATGGAAAGGGAAATGTGATTAAAGTTAGTTGATGTATATTCAATTGCTTTTAGTAACTCGGAAAGATATGAATTCAAGGAGAACAGTATGACTGGTTTAGTTGTTATTATTATATGCATTGTTATTTCAGCATTTTGCTATAAGAAGATCGCTAATAGTTGCCGTAATAAAGGGAGAGGTAATGTTAGAACTTTTTTGACTGCATTGATAGCAAGTATTTTTCTATTCGTTGTTACAATGGGTATAGGCATAGCTAACTTCTTCCCTTCTAATGACAAGGTTAAAGCTCCCGAGAACACGGTTCAAGATAATACCAGTACTCATGATAATAAGAACATTTATACCTGCAATAAATTTGATGCTATTACTCAAACTCGTCAAGGTACAAAGCATAATTCTAGTTTCTATTCAGATATATCTACTCACATCACATATACTATTACCGATAGCATGCTAACAATTAAACTGTCTTCTCGTGAAATTGAGAGTAGTACTGAAATAGCTACATTCAATAAGATCGCAGATGATGGTTCGCGAAAATATGATAATTCATCGAGCAATTTCTTCGTATATGTATTGAATGACAGTACTATAAAAGTAATTGTGGTTGATTTTAACCATAATGGGACGATCACTCAAATCTGCTCAAAATAAAAGTCATATAATATGAAAAAAACATTATTGCTTGCTCTATTATTCAGTACTACAGCCTTAGCCGCATACAAAAAATATGATCCGCACAAAGATAGCAAGTACTTAAATAATGCAATTTCTGGAGTTTGTAAACCGGAACACCAGAGATATGATGACCTTAGTTTTGATCTAAAATCAAATATCAGTAGCATGAGTAAATCTGATACGGATAAAGCTGTTGCTCCCCTTAAGGAGGCTGAGCGTAAACGCTGGTCATGTATAGAAAAAGAATTGAATAAAAAGAATATCACACTGAATTTAGAGCAATTATATAAAGAAAATAATCTATAAAAATCCATCAGTAGCCAGTCGGTACTTTTAGTATTTCATATAGATATCAAAAGGATATATAGACAGCTATTTGCCATATGTCCTTTTCATGCCCCCTGCCGCTATATCAATTCTTTATTCCGCCAGTACTGGCAAGCATCTCTTTCTTCACTCGAAACACTGTTGCCCTGCCGCAATCGCACAACTTTGCGATCTCGTCCGGTGTGTTCTTCCCGGCCTGTAACATATCGATAATCTTGTTATGCAGTTCTTGGTTCTTTTGCTTGCCCTTATACCGACCTGCTTGTCTAGCCAAGGAAATACCTTCATTACGGCGAGAGGCGATAATACCCCTCTCAAACTCAGCAACAGCCCCCATCATCGTTAAAATTAGTCTTGATGCTGGCGAATTGTCAAAACTCATATTGTTATCAACAAATTTTACGGTGACACCCTGTTCTATTAGTTCATCAACCAACTCAAGGAGATCTTTGGTGTTTCGGGCCAACCTGTCGATAGATAAAGCCAAAAGTGTGTCACCTGCACGTAACTGAGAGAGTAGATTTTGAAGTACTGGCCTGTCGCTGGTGGATTTACCTGAAACCTTCTCAGTAAGTACTTTGTCGCAAAGCGGTTCAAGTACTACTAGTTGGCGATCCAACCGTTGTTCAGTACTTGAAACGCGACAATAGCCAAAAATCATTTTCCTCATCCTTACGCACAGTCTCATTTAAATTAATTCAATGATATGGTATCATATAGATACTTTCAAGTACTAAATGATACTAAAAGAGGCAATGAAAACTTGTATCAGTGGGGAATACCCAAAAGAGATTGAATTGTACATGTTTAGAGGATGCTCCGTTATACCGCTTCTGGTCCAAACTGAGATACAATTGGCTCAGATTATTAATTTCCAATGTGATGCAATAAAATTTATCAAGATCAGGGGGAATGCATATGACTCAGGAAAATAATATTATACATTTGAATAATTCGGTAGGAATTATAGGTACAAAGCAGGTGTCTGTATCAGATCGTAATGGTGAAAAAACAATTACAATTAAATTAACTGGAACTGCAAGAAATACTGTGATTCCGCGTATGGATGTTTTTTGTGAAGATTTCCTAGCGAAGGTCATTCTTGAACGTATAGCAGCAGAAGAACATATTCCTCTAAACATACACATAACAGGTTCTTGGAAAAATCTACCTCGCCTTAATTTTGGTTTAACTTTACTCAAAAATCTTAATCCCTCACTTAAAGAACATGTTTTTTTATGCATTGTAGATGGTGACATTCAATATTCAGAATTAGAAGCAAGTATCAATAATGCCTTTGATGGTAATTATAAGCCAGATTATCTTCCTAAAGTAATTACTGATATGGAGAGTAGTATTACATCTTTCAAAATTGAATCTAAGGATAATATTAGCGGAACTCCAGAATATAATCATAAGATGTGGCTAGAAAAAATAACTGAGGATTTATTATTATCATCGGAACCTCACAAATCAATATTTGATAAGTGTGCAAAAATACTCTCCTTCGAAAAAATAACCAAAGAAGTGAACAGTTGTGTAATGATGGAAATAAATCATGAGAAACGGGTAATATCAGAAATTCTAAGATTCATTAATACCTCTCGTTCAATTGAACCAATAAAATCGAAGTCAGGTCGAACATTAAACTACCATAATTATTACAATGAGTTAAGTGAAAAAATAAAAGTTGTAAATAGCTTCATGCATCTTCCTGTACATTATACTCACGATACTGTTATCAAATTGATAAGTACTTATCAGCCTGAGATTTGGTTAGATTACACCAATATGGTAAGAATAAAGCTTAAAGAAAAATGGAAGTTACATCAATCACTATCGCAGGCCCCAACATATTAAAACTCTCTATTGTAAAACTTCCAATTATATAATAAAGGTCGCAATCGCGGCCTTACTATCAGAGTAAAGTACTAACATCTTGCAGCGGCATTGATTCGTACAACTCTTCTCCTTGCACACCCCAAACACCCCATTTCTTCAAGTACTGCAATAATTTAGTACCAAATACGCCTGATACGATAATTCTCGGGCAGTACTTCATTATATCCTTTAGTAATACTGGAAAACTGTTTTTGTAGAATTGAGTAACGAACAAGGTTTCATCAATCTTAACTACTTCAAGCATGGTACTAACACCAGTTAGTACATTCATATTTCCAACGCCAAGATAATTAAGGAAAAGAGCATTGCTACTATGTGAAAGTGATTTCAATTCTAAATTCATTACCCCATGCTCATTTTTTATATCCCTCTCTGAGATCATAAACTTAACGTATGGCATTGATTTCAATAAAGTCCGAATGTATGCGTCATGTCTCAAAATCAATGCAGTACTGGAATCGATATTGAGAGAGCAAAACAGTTTATTATCAATGAAAAACGCTTCATTATTAGTAATAAAATATATTATATCAATAAGATAGGCTCGTTTTTGGTGGATAGTCCAGCCCTGCATTATTTCAGCAGGTGTTGGTCTGAGCAAGTTTAGCCCATCTTTCTGGAATCTAGTCAGTACTTCTACCCCTAACAACTTCTGATCTGTGCTCATTACAGGTTGAGCAAAGTATTGTGTAATCATCTCTGGCTATCCTGACTTTTAATGTGCTGATGTTTGATTGTACCAGGCAGGTCAGCTACAAACTAATGTGGATAAAAAACACTCTACTTTTAATATGTGTATGTAATCCCTTAAACTTTCTAGTTCTGTAATAGTTGAGCTGGGGTTTAATTATTTAGCAAGTTTAAGACCAGTAACATTAGCCTAATCGAGATTCCTCTGTGCTGATATACGCGTTTCAAGTACCGGATGAAAAGAAAATTCAACAGAAGTGGAATGTTAGCCGGAATTACACTTTGCAGCTTTTATGCATTCAGTCCGAAACACCATCATAAAAGAGGATTGATCGGATGTGATCTCGCTTCGCTCAGTCAGTACTGCTATGTTTTCAAGTGCAATAACTGACGAGTACATACTCAAAGTACTAAAGCAGAAAGCTGATTTGCTTTGTACTGTCAGTGACCAGCGGGAACGCAACAGGACAAGCCAAAGCCAGCGAACAGTACTCGCCTTGTGCGGGTGCTGTTTAATTAATTTTATTTTTAATAACAGATAGATAACTTTCAAGCACTCACTACGTGAGTACTCTCCTTAATGCATTGAAAGCAATTCGCTTGCTCTGCCGCTCCTGCTTTCAATGCATTAATTCGCTTTCTCTGTAGAATGTCCGTTTTTTAGTTAACTATATATTAATAGGGGTTATTTTCGGACATATTTCCTTTTATGTCGGTGTTTCGGACGAGATTAGAGATTTTTTGCACTTCCCTTTCGTACTTATTCCACATAGCCGCTATATCTTCGGTACTGAGATCGCGGTTAGTATCACTACTAAGAAACTCTTTGAATGAAGCCAATGCAAGCTCGGGATTGTCGCCTTTCCAACGTCTGTAACGCTTTCCTTTCGTATCACTGAGTGGCATTGGGTTATTAACGTTTTTAGCTCCCTTTGGCCTGCCTGATTTGCCAGGCTCAGTGTTTACCAGTACTTCGGGTATATGTTCAATATTTTTACTCAAATATTCAGCCTGAGACTTATCAAACACATAGACAATCTGCGTTTCAGTACTGTCAAAATTCCTTGAAATCCCCCTCAATGCAAACTGGTGCAAGCTCTCATACTCTCTCGCATGGTGGATATCTTCTCCTGTAATACCCAATAACAATTCACACAACTTGGATTCTGCGTCACTAGGTCGCATACAAGCAAGCCAGACACACGTCTTCAATTCGATGTAGTCATTTAACCCTCTGACATCGGGGCTTATTTTCGTACCACTATGAAGCGTCTGCTGATCTTGTATGTTGTTAGTCCAGTAGAATTCCTGATCTTTAAGTACTTCATCAAGGTAATCGTAAACACGCTGAAGTTTTTCAGGATTAGATTCCTTCCATGTCTTTGAAAGATTGATATTTTCAGAAAAATAGTAAACTTTAAGTCGTTGGCTGAGTGGCACTTTTCGTTGTTGCAAATCATGAAACTCTACCTTCTCAAATAATGAAGGTTTTGTTTTATAAATCAATGATTCTTCAAAGTTTGCTCCCATAAAAGTTATAGGTAAACCAATGTACTTCGTTAGATCTTTCCATCCAATGATGTTTAATTGAGATTTGTCAGAATCGTTGAAATAATCATTGTTCATGATGAGAATATCATTCTCACTGATAACAGATAATTCTTGTGCTATTTTGAACAACAAATCACCCTGCACTGTTTTCTTTTTCGCCGTTAAGTACTTTTCAGTATCTTCATCAACAATTTCATGATCTTGCATAAGCTCATGATAAATAATATCTTTAACTTTATTATTTGAGTCATTGATGTTTTGAAATGAGTGAAAATTAGTCACATCATCAAACCAGACCTGCCACCCATGCAGTAACTCAACAGGTATTTTAAAAAAAGTTTTGTCGCTAATAATTAGGACGCTCTCAGTTGGATTTTTCAGAAAGTCCAGTACTGAATTAATAACATTCTTTCTCCTTTTTTTTCCGTTGGGTAAATTGCTTATTATTAACTTGCACTGTTTTAATTTATCAGCTGTTTTTTTAGCAAGTGCGAGCGTATTCTGTATAATAATAAATCGTTCGTTATTATCTTTCGTACTAATACTATTATTAATAATAGTACAGAGTGAAGTTGTTTTTCCTGAGCCGCAAGGTGCCGATATATATTTGAATGTACTATTATTCCATGAGGCAGGCATAGTATTGCCATCGTCGCCCATGTGGGTGAATTGTTCTTGTACTGCGGTTTTTATTGTTTTAGGCACACGGCCACGTTTTGAAATGGTCATATAGACCTCCTTTGGGCTAAATTAAAATCATCTCATCTTGTTTACCTCGCTGTGTTTTCCTCGAATGACTACATGCTATCAGACGAGGCTAGTTTCAATCAAGGAATAGTAATAACTATTTCTTGCATAAGAACTTAATATATAGTAAGAGGGAGTATCTAAGGTTTTGACAGTATCTCTGTACTTTTTAGCTGGTACATTGATATATAGTTTCAGTAGTATTCCTATACTTTATGAGTACAATATTAATATAATCTTTCAGTATATTTAATCGTAGCACTAGTCTGAGTTCCCTCTAGAAAAAAATCATACGAATAAAATAAACTTTATTATATGTATTCGTTTTTTAATTAAATCTATTTTTTAAAGCCAGTCAATCATATCTTCGTTAATAATATAATAAAAATCAATAGGCTCACGTCCAACCATCATAGTCATATATTTTTGTATCTCATTAATGCTTTTATTTCTCGCGGCCGCTAATGTCCAAACATCACCATTAGATTCAACACGAAATACTTGAACGCCGCTTTCTAAAAAACTATATGTTCTCCATCTACCTTGCTGACTAATTTCACCCATAGCTTCTATTATTGCTTTTTTCTTATGGATTAATAGAATATGTTTAATATTATCATCGTTGTAATAGCTAATGTCTGCGGTTATGTATGTTTTATTAGCTTTGACTGCTATTCGTTTAATGACTTTCCGTAACTCAACCTCCAGCCTAGAACGCTCAATTATATTTTCAAGTTTATGTATATCACTGGAGAACTCTAAATTACTGACATTAGCTGTATCTCTTTCTGCTGCTAATGTTTTTTTAACATCTTGCAGCCGCTCTTCAGCCTGTGCTTTTCCATCTAGCATATCAAAGGTAGGCAATCTTCCTTGTTGTTTTAAATTTTCAATACCTGCTGTAAATGATTGAATATAGGACTCCAACTCAACGATTTCAGTTTTTAGAATATCAATATTGCTAATTGTCGAGTCTATATTAATTACTCTAGAGATATCTATATCTTTAATGTGGCTGAGAATTGCCTTTTCAAATGGCATATATGCCATTAACACTCCAGTACAGCCGCCATTAGCTCTTGCATTGTCACATTTAATATAAGTATAACCAGAAGTACTGCTAACCCCTAAAGCCGAACCGCATAATTCACATTTCAACAAAGTATTGAACACAGTTCTCTTCAAATCGTGACGAATACGTCCAGTATAATTGAATTTCTCTAAACGTGTAGAAACTTCATGAAACTCATCATCACTTACTATTCGTGGATAGATATTTAAAATTTCAAAAGTAGAGGTAACAGTATCATCATCAAAGTTCCGGATAACTCTATTGGATGTATATTCCCCTTTGCATCTTCGATTTCTCAATACATGACAAATTTTAGTACTATTCCATTTCATCCCATCTATTGTTTTGTTATCACGATTCAACATCACTGCAATGGTGTAACTACCAATACCAGATAGATATAAGTCGAAAATTTCACGAATGACTATGTGATTTTCATTAAGTACATACCTGTCGTTCACAACATCAATCCATTTGGGACAATTTTTAATCATATATTGCCCCTCTTCTTTCGCCATCTTTCGCCGCTTATCCCAGCCTTTTTGTATACGAACTGACTTTAATCTTGATTCTTCATATGAGCGTTCGGCGATCATGACCGCAAAACTAAGACTATTTGGATATTTTCGTCCAATCTTCAGTTTTTTATCCACATCATGTAACTCGATTTGATAACTATCAAGTATCGAAATATATTCAACACACTTAAATGGATTCTCACGAGAAAAACGATCAAGGCTCTCAACACACAGTACTGAGCCTTTCTCAACTTCCCCATTCCTGACCTTTTTAAAAAACCCACCTAAACCAGCACTTTCACGCTGATGATGTCCCTTAAATGCACTTACCCCGCGATCAACGATTAATTCATAATTGGGATCAAAGTCGTAGCAACTTGCGTTATCATCGAAGTATCGAGTCAACATTGATTCTTGGCGATCTAAACCATCACCAGATAGTTGTTGTTCTGAACTAACACGCACATATAGGTAACATTTTTTCATGTTCGATGATGCTCAAAAAAATTTGTATAAAGTATATGGTATCAAAAATTGTGACACCATAAAAAAGGCCCGCCGCTGGCTGGAAGAACAAAACATTGCCTATCAGTTTCACGATTATCGAGTGGATGGATTGAGTGACGAACGCCTGCAAGGTTTTATCGATAAACTGGGTTGGGAGCCGTTGCTGAACACTCGCGGGACAACCTGGCGTAAATTGCCACCAGCTCAGCGCGATGCCATTACTGATGCACAATCGGCCAAACTGCTGATGCTGGAACAACCTGCTATCATCAAGCGCCCGCTGCTGGAAGCGGCTAATGGTGAGCTGCTGCTGGGTTTCAAAATTGAAATTTATCAACAATTTATTCAGCAACATCTTCAAAAAATGACCCATAACCAAAACGCTATTGAGGTGCAATAACATGATCTGTCCGGTAATCGACCTGGCCCAACAATTAATTAAACGCCCGTCGCTCAGCCCTAATGATGCGGGTTGCCAGGAGATCATGATTCAGCGCTTAGAAGCTATCGGTTTTACTGTCGAACCGATGAATTTTGGCGACACTCTCAACTTCTGGGCCTGGCGTGGCGAAGGTGAGACACTGGCGTTTGCTGGTCATACCGATGTGGTTCCTACCGGTGATGAAAACCACTGGAGCAGCCCACCGTTTGAGCCAACTATTCGCGATGGCATGCTGTATGGCCGTGGTGCTGCCGACATGAAAGGTTCACTGGCGGCGATGGTGGTTGCGGCTGAGCGCTTTGTGGCCGCACATCCTAATCATAAAGGTCGCCTGGCATTTATGATTACCTCCGATGAAGAAGCCAAAGCTATTAATGGCACCGTCAAAGTGGTTAACGCCCTGATGGCGCGTCATGAGCGGCTGGATTACTGCCTGGTGGGTGAGCCATCCAGTACCGACCGCGTCGGTGATGTGGTGAAAAATGGTCGCCGAGGCTCTATCACCGCCAACTTGCGCATCCACGGAATCCAAGGGCATGTAGCTTATCCTCATCTGGCTGATAACCCCGTTCACCGTGCGATACCCGCGCTGAATGAACTGGTGGCGACACAATGGGACGAAGGCAATGAGTTCTTCCCCGCCACCAGCATGCAAATCGCTAACTTGCATGCCGGTACTGGCAGTAATAACGTGATTCCCGGTGAGTTCTATGTGCAGTTCAATTTCCGCTTCAGCACTGAACTGACTGATAGCATGATTAAGCAGCGGGTTGAGGCATTGCTGGAGCGTCATCAACTCGATTACACCCTGGAATGGGTTCTATCTGGTCAGCCATTCCTGACTGCGCGTGGCGCGTTGGTTGATGCTGTGGTCAATGCCGTTGAGCATTACGCCGAGATAACGCCGCAACTGTTGACCACTGGTGGCACCTCTGATGGCCGGTTTATTGCCTTGATGGGTGCACAAGTGGTTGAACTGGGACCAGTTAATGCCACAATCCATAAAGTGAATGAATGTGTTCACGCTGCGGATTTACAACTGCTAAGCCGGATGTATCAGAAAATCATGGAGCAACTCATCGCATGACAGCTAATACATTGACCCCACAGATGATTACCGGCCGCTCAACGGAACATTTAGTGGTGTTAACCGGCAATCACCGCATGCAGCCACAGGCTGTTGATGCCTTTCTCGCCATGCAACAGGCAGCTAAAGTGACTGGTTTTGATTTGCAGCCAGCCAGTACTTTTCGCGATTTTGACCGCCAATTGGCTATCTGGAATGGCAAATTTCGCGGTGAGCGACCAGTATTAGATAAAGATAGTCAACCGATAGACATTTCTCAGCTTGATGCCGCCAGCCGTTGTGAAGCTATTTTGCATTGGTCCGCCCTGCCTGGGGCCAGCCGTCACCATTGGGGCAGTGATTTGGATATTTACGATCCATCACTGTTACCCTTGGAGGCAAAATTGCAACTGGAGCCGTGGGAATACCAACTGGGTGGGTATTTTTATCCGCTGACTCAATGGCTTGATGCACATATGGCTGAGTTTGGCTTTTACCGGCCTTTTAGCACAGACACCGGCGGCGTTGCTGCTGAACCTTGGCACCTGAGTTACCGCCCTCTGGCGACAACCGCGGAGCATTTACTGACACCAGCCATCTTGCTGGAAGCCTGGCAATCACAGGATGTGGCGGGTAGTGAGTGGCTTACCGGTCATTTACCCATGATTTTTTCACGATTTATAACGATACCTAATAGATTTCAAGCTGCGGTTAACACATAGCAATTTGAAAGATGACAGGTAAAGGAATTTAACCATGCATTGGCTCGCAGATTACTGGTGGGTAGTTCTCATCATACTTGTCGGCATGATCTTAAACGGTA
>NZ_JBLWEX010000230.1:0-18692 GCF_048323875.1 Yersinia sp. LJYL362 | reverse complement strand
TCATCTGAAACACGATATTCCTTACTACGTCCATTGAGCACCAGACTGGTGGTCGATTTCGACACACCAGCCAGTTTGGCAATATCGTTGATGGTAATACGTTTATTGTTTTTCACAGATTAATGTTATTCACCGAGTGAATCTGTCGCCTTGAAAGATAGTTCATTCTAACATGGGCGAAGACAACAGCCAGTGTTGCACACGCAGTTCGGCACTTCCGCTGAAAATGGCATGTGGCGGTACTGTCGGGAAGACACTCGACGTCATTACCGCTTCCCCCTGATTGATAAAAATCTCTATGCTGCACCGATCGCAAAGTAACTGTAATTGTTGCAATTGACCGCGCCAGTAACGGAACTCCCGCAATCCGGTGCGCAGATTATTGCGGCTTAAAGTTAAGCGCGCACCATCCCATTCCAACAGCAGCGTATTGCCTAATTCGAGGGTAAAAGGCGTGCTAACGTGGATTATCATTTCGGCGCTGCTGATAGGCAGAGCAGGGGCGTTGTGAGCACGGCCTTGCCACTGGGAATACTCAAGCCGCAGCATGGCTAATTCGCGCGCCGGTTGCTGAATCAGTTTGTCGCCATTAAGACTCAACTCGCGCGGGCAAGTCATGGTGTGGATCCACCCATACGCCACCGTCGGCTGGTACAATTCATCTTCATCCGGAATGCCCATCCAGCCGAATAATAAGCGGCGGCCATCTGCGGCCAGCGTGGTTTGCGGCGCGTAGAATTCAAAGCCAGCATCCAGCTCGTGAAAGTCCTGATGATTGAAGGTGGCGTGGGCATAATCTAATTTACCCAGTAAATAGCCTGCCTGAAAGGTATTACGATAGCGTTCAGTTTCGGCTGGTATACCCTGTGGGCAGAAAATCAAAACGTCTTTATCTGCCAGGGTAAACAGGTCGGGGCATTCCCACATATAGCCAAAAGGCCCAAGCCCCCCCAGACCAGAGCCAGCTATCTCACCGAGGTTATGCCATTCGCGTAAATCATCAGAGCGCAACAGTAACACCTTGCCTTGCAGTTGCTTATCTTGAGCACCCAACACCATGTACCACTGGCCGTCGTGCTGCCAAACTTTAGGATCACGCACATGCCCGGTATAGCCCGCAGGCAAGGGGAGCACCGGCCCTAATTTATCGAACTCGCCCCGTTCGTTTTCCTGTGCCAGGCATTGAAATGCGGTACGGGAGCCATCGGGGTATTTCACATTTCCGGTGTAAATCAGGGTGATAAGGTCGTCAGCAATCACCGCCGAACCGGAGTAACACCCATGGCTTTCATAGGTTTCGCTCGGCACCAAGGCCACCGGTTGATGTTCCCAGTGGACCAAATCAGTGCTGCGCCAGTGGCCCCAATATTTACTGCCATGGCGGCAATCCAGCGGGTTCCATTGATAAAACAGATGATAATAGCCAGCATGGTAAATAAACCCATTGGGGTCATTCAGCAACCCGACACAGGGAGCTAAGTGCCAGCCCGGCCGGTGTGGGTCTTGCAATGCGCGGCCCTGACCGCGCATCACTGCCAGCGTAAGATGTTTAAGCAAACTGGCTTCTTGCATTATTCGCTGTCCGTTTTGTATTTAAGTAGCAAGGAAATAATAAATGCAGCACCAAAGGCAATCACCAAGCCAATCAGATAGTTAACAATCGAATTGCCTTGCACGATGGCGATGCCGGGGATACCGGTCAAACCCACCGCGGTCATATTGACATGATTGGCCACCACCCATGCGCCACCGAGTGCTCCGCCCGCCAGTGCTGCCAGGAAGGGTTTGATAAAGCGCAGGTTAATCCCGAAAATAGCCGCTTCAGTTATCCCCAGCATGGCGGAAAATGCCGAGGGGATCACAATGGCTTTAATTTTGGCATCGCGGGTTTTAAAATAGACCGCCAGACAAGCGCCACCTTGTGCAACATTCGCCATCGACCAGATAGGTAGCAGGAAGTTAACGCCGATATTAGGATTACCCAATAAACCCGCTTCGATGGCATGGAAGCTATGGTGGATACCGGTTATCACGATAACGGAATACAACCCACCAAATAACAATCCGGCCAGCCAACCGGCATGGGTAATCAGAGTGCTGAGCACCAGTGAAATCCCATCACCCAGCACGCGCCCGGCAGGGCCAATAAACAGCAGCGCAACAAATCCGGTAATAATGACGGTTAAAAACGGCGTGAGGATCAAGTCCAGCGCATCGGGGATAATCTTGCGCAGGCGCTTCTCCAAGATGCTCATAAACCACACGGCGAGCAGGACGGGGAATACCGTGCCCTGATAGCCAATCATCGCCACCTCCATCCCGAAGAAATTCATGGTATGGAAACCGCCAGCCACTCCCCAGGCATTGGTCAGTGCCGGATGGGTCAGAATGCCGCCCAGCGTGGCCCCTAAATAAGGGTTACCACCAAACTCTTTGGCGGCAGTAAAACCAATCAAAATCGGTAAAATAATAAAAGCAGCGGAGCTGAACATATCCAGCATGATAAACAGCGCGCTGTTGGCATCGGCCCAGCCATAGGTTTTCACCATGCCGAGCAAACCCATCAACAAACCGGAGGCCACAATCGCCGGAATGATGGGCACAAAAATATTTGAGAGTAGCCGGGCAATGCGCTGGAATGGGTTTAGCTTACGGGCAGCCGCATCGGCCGCTTCTGATTTACTGGATTCGCTAATCCCCGCCACTTTAATAAATTCGGCGTAAACTTTATTCACCAGTCCGGTGCCGAAAATAATCTGTAATTGCCCTGCATTGCTAAAACAGCCTTTAACGCCTTCGACTTTCTCTACCGCTGATTTCTGTACCAGCGAGTCATCAGCCAACACCAAACGCAGGCGCGTCGCACAGTGCGCTGCGCTGACAATATTATCTTTACCGCCGAGCAATGGGAGTAGAGCCTTTGCGGTCTCATTAATATTCATTATATCCCTCGCATATAAATTAGGTTACCCGCCGTGGCAGCCAATCCCCTGCCGACGGCGGGGAATGATCAGAACCAGGTTTCCATCTGGATACCAAAGTTCCATTGACCGCCGGCGGCAAAATCATTTTTACCGAAGGCATCATCCTTGGCGTAGTTATCCAGATCTTGACTCCAGTCCATGTAGGTCGCGAAGACGCGTATTTCTGGGCGGCTGAAGAAGTTACTGATATCGCCCGCTTTAAAGGTCGGGGCAAAGGTCAGTTTATAGAAGCCGCCGCTGACTTTGTGATAATCCTTATACCCTTGCGGGTCGAGATTCATATATTGATAACTGCCTTCATACGCCAAAGCAAAGTTTTCGGTTATTTCCTGAATCAGGCGGGCATTAAAGGTCACCCACTTATAACTATCGCCCTCGACATATCGGTCTTTACTTTGCTGTGCCAATATGGCGGGTGCGAGGCTCCAGTTCTTGCTCAGCGCGGTGGTACCGTAAGAAGCCAGACGCCAGGTATCTGCACCGCTGGTCAAGTTGCCATCGGAGCCAATAGATTTCACTTCAGCACCCAGGCCGTGGCCATATAACAAGGCAGTTTTGGATGTCCCCTCCCGTAGCCCATAGAAACTGTCGCCGTGGTAGGCCACCATGCTGTGAATACCTTTATCTGCCGCGTGAGTATTCACCGTTTCGCCGCTATTCTGGCGTGCTTCATTATCTTTAGCGCGCAGGCCACTCAGCATCCACTGGAATGAGCCGTTGTTCTGGGTGGAGACATAGTTATTGGTGGTGAAAATATAGCTTTGAATATCGCTATTAACATTCTCTATTTCGCCGTAATTACGGCCATAGAGGGAGAAGTTACTCTTCAGGTTATCAGTCCATTTGATGTCATAAATACCGCCACCGGTACCGGCCAGGAATACCACGTCGGAATCCAGCCAATGAATATCAAAGTTATCGCGATCAAAGCGCTTACCGGCCCACAGGGTACTGTCTTTGAAAATACCATTGAAGGTGGGAAGGGTACCCAATTCGACGAAAGCCTGACGGACATTCAGGTCGCTGCTGTCAGCTGTCCAGTCGTTATAACTGCGTTGACCATCAGCCAGCATCACTTTGTAGCGAGTGGTCGCGCCGTTATCCAACTTCTGTTTTTTCTCCAAATTCACTTCAACATAGGTATCGGGTTCATTACCTAAACGGCCAATCGCCCCACCGGTACTGCCGGCCGGAGAAACATATGGGCCACCTTGAGTGCCGGTGCCAGAAGAGTTCATCAATAAACCGGATCGTGCATAACCGTGGAACTCAAAGCCATTGTCGCTTTGTGTTTTGCTTTCTAATTTCTCAGTGCGTTTGGCAACTTGAACGGTTTTTTCTTCTGCTTGAAGGGTACGAGCTTCGAGTTTTTGTGCTTGTTTTTCTGCAATTTCGGCGCGGGTTTCTGCATTTTTTGCCCGTTGTTCTGCTTGCTGCAATCGCTGTTCTAAAGCATTAAGGCGGGCTTCGATATCTACATTTGATGAGGCTGCTGAGGCGGAGGTCGCTGCACAAGAAAGAATAAGTCCTATTGATACAGCAAGATAGCTTGGTTTTATCATCATTTTTATATCACTCGGTATGTGATTGATTGTATTTATGCTAAACAGCTAAACCGGTTTTTCATGGTTAACATACGGGCGATCACCAGGGATTAGCAAAACATTTTGCTAACCCGATTCAGCTATTGTGATCTGCACTGCAAATTGAGTGGTGTGGTGAGGGAATCGAGCGATGAAAGGGGTATCGGTCAGTGTTAAGCCGCTAAGATCATTGCCATGAACGGGGTGTTTAGCAAAGCGAGCTGAGCAGGAAAAGAAACCGGATGCCAACGCAGGGCATCCGGCAGGCGGGGCCGCGGTTAGTGGTTGCGTTGCAGAAAATGCGCCAATTCCTGCGCATTCGGTAGGGCGGTCATTGCCCCTTTGGCGCTGGTAGCTAGGGCACCGCAAGCCTGTGCTTGATCGATAGCCGCACTTAAATCCTGGCTTTGTTGCCAGTGGGGTTGTTGCGACAAGGCTGCCAGCAACCCGGCCACAAATGCATCTCCGGCCCCCGTGGTGTCTATCGGGGTGATTTTCCGGCTGGCATATTTTTGCAACTTTCTACGGTTATGCACCCAAACGCCCTCTGCACCCAATGTCACCAGCAATAATTTACAGGAATAGTCAGCCATAACCTGCTCCATAGCTGTCGCGATATCCTGCTGTGGGCAGATAAAATCCAATTCTTCCAGTGACAGTTTTACCACATCGGCTAACTGCAATGCTTGCTGTAAACAGGGCAGTAACTCGTGCGGTTGACGCCAAATATCAGCACGAATATTGGGATCAAAACTGACCCAACCCCCGTCAGCTTTGATGCGGTGCATCGCCTCAAATGCGGTGCTGCGGCTGGGTTCCTGGCTCAATGCAATGGAGCACAGATGCAGCCATTGATTGGGTTTAAATTCAGGTAAGTCATCAGGTTGCAGAAATAAATCAGCACTTGGCATTACCATAAATGTAAATGTGCGTTCGCCGTGTTGATCCAAATCCACTACCACTGTTGATGTTCGGTGGTCAGGGTCCAATCTCATTGCGCGGGTATCAACATTTTCCTGCTGTAATACCTGCTGCATAAAACGGCCAAAGCTGTCTTGCCCAACCCGACCAATAAATGCACTTTTACCGCCCAATCTGGCAATGCCCACCGCGACATTGGCGGGTGCACCCCCTGGGCATTTAAGGTAACTATTTGAATTTTCAGGAACAAGGTCAATAACAGCATCGCCTAAAACCCAAATGGTATTCTCCATGATAAACCCCTATTTTCTTCAATCCTATTTGCTGCTAAAAGTAGAAGAATCGGTTTAGCAAAGCAATAAAATAATCCACAATCCAATAAAAACAGTGAATGGTACGATGAAAAAAGAATTTATCGCCACACCGCAGACAATGATTCAATTTCTCAAAAGATATGGATTATCATTAGCGTTCACTTTTTCCTAAAGGACATTTCATGCTCGGTCGCATTGTTAGCCGGTTTTTATCATTAGTCGCTGTGTGTTTGGCGATAACAGCATCATTTTCTGTTTTAGCTGAGCCGATCGTGGTGACAGATGTTGCCGGCCGGCAGGTGACGTTAGCTCAGCCCGCGTCGCGAGTGATATTAGCAGATGCCAGGGCATTGATGGCATTGAACATTCTTCATCCACAAACACCGCTAAAAGGTATTATCGCCTGGGATAACTCACTGAAAGTGAAAGCGGCGGATCTGGTTGAAGCTTATGCCAAAAAATTCCCGGAAGTGAATCAGATCCCGATGTTTGATAACCCCTATGTCACTGATTTCAGTGTCGAACGGGCGGTATCAATGCAGCCGGATTTAATCATTTTTGATACTGGATTACTGGCTAAGCTTAAAGCCAGTGGTGTATTGGCGCAGTTGGATAAATCGGGTGTTCCGGTGCTGTTTATTGATTTCCGCCAACAACCGTTAACCAACACGGTTCCCAGTATGCAACTGCTCGGAAAAGTGTTTAACGAAGAAAAAAATGCTGAAGATTTCATACAGTTCTATCAGCAACGACTTGCTCTGGTTCGTCAACGAGTCGCCACTCTTAAACCTGAACAGCGCCCAAGTGTTTTCATTGAGCGCCACGCGGGTATGACGGGTGATGAGTGTTGTTCGACTTTTGGCAAAGGCAGTTTTGGGCAATTCATTGCCGAGGCTGGTGGGAATAACATCGGCAGCCAACTGTTCCCGGAAATGGGCGGTGAGATTAACGTTGAGCAACTTATTAGCAGCAATCCTGACTTTTATTTAATGACTGGTGCTGACTGGAGTCGAGGCCATAAGGGCTCAGTAGCCGTTCCTCTAGGCTATAACACTGATACCGCAACGACACAGGAAAAATTGACCCATCTGATGGGGCGAACCGGCATCAGTATATTGAAATCCGTGCAGGATAAGAAAGTAATGGCGGTTTATCACCAGTTTTACGATAGTCCGCTTAATGTGGTCGCTGTAGAAGCTATTGCCAAATTCCTTCATCCAGAATTATTTGCTGATTTGGACCCACAGGCGGATTTGGAAATGATTCATCAAAAATATACTGCTATAGATTATAGCGGCGTGTTTTGGGTCACCGCCCTGCGCCCTTGACGCCGCAGCGTTGTTAGCGGCACTCGTTACTCGGCCCCTCCCTGGGCCTCACCTCGTTGAGGCCGCTGCAAGCAGCGTTCAAATCTGCTCCCAGCAGATTTGTCACCCGAATCACTTACTTATGTAAGCTCATCGGGATTAATGAGCCTCGTCCCTGAGGCTCCCCCTTCGGGCAGCATAAATGCTGTTCAAATCGGTTCCCGACCGATTTGTTATTCGTTTGCTGCCTAGCTGCAACGCCAATAGCTTTGGGCAGTCAAACAGCTGGCACCCTTGACGCCGCAGCGTGCTGCAATAACTCACGGTAAGTTATTGCAGCATTCACTACTACACTTAACCCACTTATTCTAAATGGTTTTTATTCCCCTCTTTCTGTTTTAGCAGCAAGAAATAATTCGTCTATTGGCGATAAAATTGATTTACTTGGGAAAAGTAATCATTAAGATTAGCGTTTCTAAAAAACACGTTTAGACACAACCTTTTCGCAATAGGTCCATAATGTTAACGTTTTCCCGTCTGTCCCTGTTGGCCGCCTCCGTCGCGCTGGCATTACCCGCTTTTGCCGCAGAGAAATCCTCTCCGTCAGTGGCTGATAACTCAGCCGAAACTAAAACGAATAAAAGTGACACACTCTCAGTGGTCGGTAACTGGCTTGATAATACGGATAACAGCACTGTTGTGTTGAATCACCCCGGTGCGCGCACTATCGTGACCCAGCAACGTATTCACGAAAAGGGTGCTCAGACAGTGGGGGATTCACTGCGTGGGATTCCAGGGGTTCAAGTGCGTGAAAGTAATGGCACGGGCGGCAGTGATATTTCGCTCAATGTAGGGGTTCGCGGCTTAACCTCTCGCTTATCTCCGCGCTCAACTATCCTGATGGACGGTATCCCGCTGGCAGTAGCACCTTATGGGCAGCCACAGTTATCAATGGCTCCACTTTCTATTGGTAACCTACAATCTATTGATGTTATTCGTGGCGGGGGCGCGGTACGTTATGGGCCGCAAAATGTGGGTGGAATAATTAACTTTAACACCAAAGCTATCCCAGATGATTTCAGTGGTGCCGTTAGCGCACAAACGCAGGGCGCTAGTCATGGCGGTTTAAAAACCTTGAGCAGCGCATCATTAGGCGGCACGGCAGATAATGGTTTTGGCGCGGCATTGCTCTATTCAGGTCTGCATGGTCAGGGGTATCGTGACAATAACGACAATACTGATATCGACGATTTTATGCTGAAAACCCGTTATCAGTTCACCGAACATGACGAATTGCAGGCCAATTTTCATTATTATGAAGCACATGCTGGCATGCCGGGTGGGTTAACCAGTGCACAATATGCCCAGAATCCTTTCCAGTCGACGCGCCCTTATGACCAGTTTGATGGGCGTCGCCGTGATATGTCATTCAAATATATACATCAGGAAGATGACCGCCAATTTGAATTGCTGACATATTTCACTAAAAGCTTCCGCGGCAGCAATATTGAATCTGAAGGGACGGCGGCAAATCTGGGCAAGAAACGCATGGTTGCCTATCCACGTAATTACACCACTTATGCTATTGAGCCCAGCTATTCACAGCTATTTAGAATGGGCAGTAGCTCCCATGAAGTGACGTTAGGTTATCGATATCTAAATGAAACTATGGATGAGAAAGCTTATCGCTCCCCTTGGTATAACCCGGCGACAGTGACATCTACACCAGCCACACCACAGTATTACCAGCACACGTCAGGCGGCACCGAAGCGCATGCTGTCTATATTGACGATGCGATAAATCTGTCTGACTGGACCATCACCCCGGGCTTACGGTATGAGAATATCCGCACCAATGTGGACGATTCATTTGCCAATACCCGGCGTGAGATGCAATACAGCGAGCCATTACCATCACTTAACGTGATGTACCATGTGTCGGATGAATGGAAGTTGTTTGCTAATGCCAACACCTCCTTCGGCAGCATGCAATATTTCCAGCTTAGTCGTGGAGGGAATGGTAATGCGCCAGCACCGGGTCTGACAGCAGAAAAAGCGCATAGCTACGAAATGGGTACCCGTTTTGACGACACGATCATGACCGGTGAATTGACACTGTTCTATATTGATTTCGATAATCAGCTTCAATACATCAGTAATGATGTTGGCTGGACAAATCTGGGCGCGACGACTCATGAAGGTGTGGAACTGGCATTCAGCTATGATTTAAGCGAACTCAATTCAGTGTTGAACGGTGTAAGTGTTTACTCCAGCTATACCTATACCAAAGCAACCACCAAAAGTGGTGATTTCGCCGGTAAAGACTTACCTTTCTACTCACGTCAGGTCTATACCGTGGGCACTCGTTATGAAACCGGCAATTGGGTATGGAACCTGGATAGTTATGCACAATCTCAGCAGCAGTCACCGGGTTCTGGCCCACAGTATATTACGACAGAGAGTGCTGATGGCCAGTTTGGTACTATTCCAGGGTACATGGTATGGAATACCCGCGCTGAATATAATTTCGGACCGGCATGGTCTAATCTAACATTGGGCGCAGGGGTAAAAAACCTGTTTGATCAACGCTATTTCACGCGTTCCAATGATAACAACTCAGGTAAGTATGTCGGTGAGCCACGAACCTTCTTTGTGCAGGGGTCTGTTGCCTTCTAATGTAGTTGTTTAGGATAAACCCGGTGAATGAGTCATTTGCCGGGTTTATGCATTCTCCTCAACTGCTGTGCAGCGAACTTTTCTTTGCATGACTCACATCTAATATAAATGATAATCATTATTTATATTATCTTGTGTGAATAATCGTCTCTTGTTGACTTGTTCAACAAGGCAACTTCTGGTAAGCGATAGGCAAAATGTAGAGAGGAATAATAGAGTCAGTTATCATTTAATAATTAATTACTTTTTGAATGGAAAAATTAGAATGATTGGCTTAAATAGATGTTATCTACCAACAGATGAGCCAGAGATTTATTTTTTGTATATGGAATGACACGGTTTAATAACAGAATAAAAGTGAAATATAATACCGCAGTATTTAGCTCAACCATTCATGAGAAAATAAATAATTGAGCATAATGGTTAGTCATTTTATTAGGGTGAAGATTCAGCCTTTGATAGATTATCTTCGGCAAATGCGACCTTATTTCGCCCATCTTTTTTAGCCCGATAGAGTGCCTCATCTGCGGCTTTAAGTGAAGAGGCCAGATCATAAGATTGCAAAGGAGAAATGCCCGCGCTCAAGGTAACAGTTGTAGACACTTTATGGTTGAAAACATGTGGAATATCAAGCCCTAAAACCCGCTGTCTCACACGCTCAGCTAACTGGGTTGCATACTCTTCACTCACATGAGTCAATAACACTAAAAACTCTTCGCCACCGTAGCGCACCACGATATCGCGTGAGCGTACAGCATCACGAATGGCGGCAGCAACGCGCACTAATGCTTGGTCTCCCATGGTATGGCCATAGTTATCGTTATAGGCTTTAAAATGGTCAATATCGAGTAGCAGTACATAATGGTTGCCAGGAGACTGCGCTAATAATGTCTCAAGTTTATTCTCCAACCCACGGCGGTTATATAAACTGGTTAGTGGGTCTATCATGCTTAAATCACTGAACTTTTCTCTTTCATTATAAAGACGTGCAACAAGTTTTCGGGTGAAGTCGTCACTGCGACGCAGCATCAAATGATGCAAAGAGAAACCAATCAGGGGCAACATTAGGGTGAATATGATGCGGAAAATATTTTGAAAATCGTCCAGAAAAATAACAGTGAGCGCGGCGGGGGCGGTATGCAAACAAAAGGCGAGAAAGTTATCAGACAGCGCAATTGTGCTGATAAAGAAAATGGTGAACAAGCTGAGTAATAAGTAATTATTTTCATTTGTGCCCAGGTACTCATATTTAAGAATGATTTGCCAGGCCCAGAGAATCCCCATGATAATTGAAAATAAATTCAATTTATCTACATAATTCTTCGAAATAAAAATAAAATATGCTGCAACGCTGAGACTGATAACCGTGATCATGACGAGCGGTAATGTCACTGCTGGCGTTTCAGGAGAGGGTAATATCATACTGAAAATAGCGGACGACGCATTAAGAAATAGAAAAAGCAGTAAAGAGAGCCGATGCTTACTTTTCAGAAGCTGATCGTAGGAGTGGCTATTCATATTCAATTCACTCTGCATAATGGCGCGCTGTCAGTAGACAAATAAACAATATCCTCATGAAGCCCTTTTATTTAGGCGTCACGATAAATAGTTCTTTTAAGTAATTATTTTTGTTTGAAGCGTTTTAACATTGCTTTAGGAATTTTCTTAATCAAAATTACCATTTTTGTTTCAGCCTGTCATCATGATGTCGATCAACTAATCAATTTACTCATCTAAATCTGATATATCGATGGTATCAATGGCTCTGAGTCAGCCAAACAGCCGGCTTGATCGCGACAACTTCATGATGCAGACTTTTCCAGAATGGTATATGATATTGGTTATCATTATCACTTGAGTGGGCCGTTATTATGATTACAGCCAGATTCGCAGCTTACCGTTCGTGGGGGATAAGTGGTTTATTGAGTCGTGGGATGTCCAGTGGCTGGGGGATGTTACTGCCTTTTGCTTTGCTGCCAGTGCTCGGGTGGGCTGATATCACTGTGGGTCAATTGCGAGTGCTGATTGTGGTCGCGATGCTGGCGACGGTAAGTATGTTATATCATGCACGGTTGCGGCACTTTCTGTTGCTGCCATCTTGTCTGGCGCTTCTCGCGGGTTTGGTTGCAGTATTGATGCACAATGGAATTCATTGACGTGATGTATTAATACGATTGAGTTATAAAGAGGGGATTAAGTCGTGCTGACATTAGAAATCATCGTGGTGCGAAGGGAGGGACTTGAACCCTCACGTCCGTAAGAACACTAACACCTGAAGCTAGCGCGTCTACCAATTCCGCCACCATCGCCCAAATGATTTCTTACTACTTTACCTGTTATACTTCAAGCTGCATATTCGTTGGCTGTCTTTATTCACCCTAGTCACTTACCTATGTAAGCTCTTAGGGATTCACTCAGTTGCCGCCTTCCTGCAACTCGAATTATTTTGGGTATATCTTTTGAAGTGAGTAAAACTTCGGATTTATATCACCAGCTTGGTGCGAAGGGAGGGACTTGAACCCTCACGTCCGTAAGAACACTAACACCTGAAGCTAGCGCGTCTACCAATTCCGCCACCATCGCATGTGCTGTGTAATATAAATCTGTACTACGGGGCGAATTTTAGAGATTTTCGCGTTCAGGTCAATACTTATTTCCCCTCATTTGGGTGTTTGCTGTAAAAAGCATCATATGTTGATCAATTGATTTAATTACTGAAGTTTTCAGATTGCTGACAAACCTCAACAACTCGATCTTGCAAGGTGAGGACAGGTAGAAGAGTAAAGCGTCCGCGCCAGGGATGGCGCGGGTCGAGCCCCCAGGGATGGGTTTACGGCGTCTTTACGATCTGCCTGTTTTCACCGCTACAGGCACTTTGTCATTAACCTCAAGTTTTCTTTATTTTATGTTCTGTTGCCGAGCTCATCTGATTCGGGTGGGTAATGGGCGAATAGTTTAATTAGCCAATCAATGAGCACTCTCACTCTGGGAGCTAAAAAACGGCCCGGAGGGTACATAATAAATAGCGGCATCACCGGCGGCGGTGTGTGGGAGAGCACCTCAATCAATTCACCTTGTGCTAATTGGCCCTGGATGCCGGCAGTCGGTGCCTGAATCAATCCCAAACCTGCCATCCCCGCCGCAATATAAGCATCTGCGCCACTGACACTCAGGATACTGGGCAAAACGCGGTTTTCAATCTTCCCCTGACAAACAAACTCCAGCGGGTAATCGCGGTTATTTAACTGGGAGAAATAGCCCACGGATTGATGACCTGCCAAGTCATCGAGCGATATTGGAACACCGTATTTTTCCAAATAAGCCGGTGAGGCGCAGGTGATTTGTGGTTGCTGACCAATATTACGTGTAGCTAATTGTTCATCGTGCGGCAGCCAGGCCCGCAACACACAATCAACGCCCTCACGCAGCAAGTCGATGGTGCTGTCATTTGCGCCAAGAATCAATGTGATATGAGGATAGCGCTGATAGAAATCACTCAACGCCGGGATAACCACATTGCGAGCCAGTGAGTGTGGCATATCAATGCGAACCTTCCCTTCCGGTTGCAATCGCTGGTGGCTGAACAGCGAATCGGCCTCTTCAAATGCCGACAACAATTGCAGGCAACGGTGATAATACAGGGTGCCTTCGGCGGTGATATTCACTTGTCGGGTGGTGCGCACCAGTAAGCGCACACCTAAGCGCTGTTCTAATCGTTTTAAAGTGTGGCTGACCGTGGCCCGAGGTAATTGCAGTTTTTCTGCTGCCCGGCTGAAACTGCCCAACTCAACAATACGGACGAATATCCGCATGGCTTGTATCTGGTCCATAAATGCGTCCGCCCATTGTTGGTGTTTTTTGAACAGTGATGAGTGAACTGCATTATTTATCTTTCCTCGTGAAACAACCACACTTTCTTCCGACATCACTAATGGGGAGTATCGCAATGCAACAACGTCAATTAGGTTCGAATGGCCCGCAGGTTTCTGCATTAGGCCTTGGCTGCATGGGAATGAGTGATTTCTACTCCACTAATCAGGACGCTAACGAGTCCATTGCTACCCTACATCGGGCATTGGAGTTGGGGTCACGCTGTTGGATACCGCGGATATGTATGGCCCATTTACCAATGAAGAGTTAGTAGGGCGGGCGATTAAGGGCAAACGTGATCAGGTCTTTTTAGCCACGAAGTTTGGTATTGTGCGTGACCCAACTGATCCGACGGTGCGCGGTGTCAGCAGCCGGCCTGATTATATCCGCCAATCTGTTGACGGCAGCCTCAAGCGCTTGGGTGTTGATGTCATTGATCTTTATTACCAGCATCGGGGTGATCCGAGTGTGCCGGTGGAGGATGTCATCGGGACGTTGGCTGATTTGGTCACCGCCGGTAAAATTCGCTATATCGGCTTGAGTGAAGTATCGGCAGCAACATTGGAGAAAGCCCATCAGGTGCACCCGATTACTGCGGTGCAGAGTGAATACTCACTGTGGACGCGAGATGTGGAAACTTCCATTCTGGCAACCTGCCAACGATTAGGTGTCGGGTTTGTGGCTTATAGCCCATTAGGGCGCGGTTTTCTGACGGGGGCGATACGCAGCCCGGATGATTTGGCCGCTGATGATTTCCGCCGTAATAACCCACGTTTTCAGGGTGATAACTTTGCTCTGAATCTGGCACTGGCCGATATAGTGACAAAAATGGCGCAAGATAAAGGCGTTAAACCCTCTCAATTAGCTTTAGCTTGGGTGCTGGCGCAGGGGGAATATATCGTGCCAATCCCGGGAACCAAGCGGCGCGCTTATTTGGAGGAGAATCTGGGGGCATTGGATGTGGTGCTCAGCGCGCAAGAGTTGGCTGCACTGGATGCGGTATTCCCCTTCCATGCCGCAGCAGGTGAACGCTACGGCGCGGAAGGGATGGTTTATCTTAACGCTTAATATTAGTGACTGATAATATTAGCGTTTTTTCTTGGGATCCCGTGGCGGACGCCCGACAGTTGCCTGATAGACCTTAAAGCGACCATTCTGCGCCAGCACTTCATGGCTGCCAAATGCGGCATCCAGCAGCGCAGGATAAGGCAAGAAGGAGTTCGCCACGATACGCAATTTGCCACCCACATGCAGGTGCGCGGTAGCACCTCGGATCAGCATCTCAGCCGCAGTCAGGCTGGTTTGAATCCCATCATGGAAAGGTGGGTTTGAAATAATCATCTCGAAACGGCCTTTAATGTCAGAGTAGACATTGCTGGCAATCACTTGCGCCTCGATATTATTTGCCGCCAATGTTGCCCGGCTGGCTTCAATTGCCGCGGCGCTCACATCACTCAAGGTCCATTTGATCTTTGGCGATTGTTGCGCCAAAACACAGGCCAGTACACCAGCGCCACAACCGACATCCAGTACACTACCTTTAAACGGCTCGCTGAAAGTGGATAGTAGCAGATGGCTGCCAGAATCCAGCGAATCGCGGCTGAATACGCCCGGTAGGGTTTTTACGATGACATCGCCCACCTGATAGCTTTCCCACCAGGCATCGGCATCAAATTCCGGCTGTTTATCCAGGCGACCATGATAGAGGCCGCAACGGCGGGCGCTATCAATTTTGGTTAATTGCGCAAACTCTGACAGCATTTCCTCTGCACTGCGCACACCACTGCGGTTTTCACCTACAACAAAAACATCACAACCGACGGGTAGCAAAGACAGCAGATTGGCCAGTTGGAACTGGGCTTCCTGTTTGCTTTTTGGCCAGTAATAAACCAGCGTATCGCAGGCGGCGACTGTTTCAGGTGTGGCCACAAGACCGAATTGAACATTCTCGTCCAGCGTATTGTTCAGTAATTGCCAGTGGTGATATTGATTGGTGTGAACCCGTATCCCGGCTGCATCAAATTGCGCTGGCAGCGCATCTTGTAAATCACCGGCAAACAACACGTGGCGGGCTATAAATTCATCACTATGGCGCAGTATCACTTCACTGGCTGGGGTTAATGCAGACATCAGTCTTTGGCTCCTTAAGAATATGATCGGGGATTATAGAGGTTTGTTGGCCCAACCTCTATTTTTGTATTTTTTATACAGAACAACAAAGTGCGACAAAATGTTGCTTTTTGTGGTGTTATGCATCACTCTTTAGTGGGCATAGTTATAGTGTGAAGAGGAGTAAAACAATGGCGATTAGTATTCGTCTGGATGAGGATTTTGTCACCGACGTTAAAATTCATGCAGAGGCATCGAGTCGCAGTGTGCCAAAACAAATTGAGCACTGGGCAAAAATCGGCCGTATTGCCGAGGAGAACCCTGATTTGCCTTACAGCTTTATTTTGGAAACTTTGCTGGCAAAAAGTGAAGTCGACAACAAAAAGGTATCACGTTATGTCAGAAGAACGCAGCGAACATAAGATTGATGTTTATGAGAGTAGCCGTTTTTCTAAAGCACTTGGCAGGCTTTCCGAGCAGCAACTGATTATTGTTGAAGATGAGATAGAACGTATTATAGCCAACCCGGGAGTGGGTGAATTAAAGAAAGGTGACCTGAGCTATCTTCGGGTACATAAGTTTCAACTCAATAACCAGTTAACAATGCTCGGTTACAGTTGGATTGAGCAGAAAATTGAATTGCATCTGTTAAGTCTTAGCTCTCATGAGAATTTTTATCAGGAACAGAAGCGATTACGCCAAACTGACCTAAAGCTGATCAGTTAAATTCCACCAATATGCTAAGTATATTTATTGGTAGCTCCTATAAATAGAGGTTTGTTGGCGCATGTTCGATGGGTTTGCTAGCATAGCGTCGAAATACGGGTCGCTTTGACAGGAAAGGGCATGGCATCAAGACGAGACTTACTGCTACAACAGCTGGGTATTACACAGTGGACATTGCGCCGCCCGGCCGTCTTGCAGGGCGAAATTGCTCTACGTTTGCCCGACGATACCCGCCTGTTGATTGTCGCAGACCCGCTTCCCGAGCAGGATGACCCGCTGTTGTGCGATGTGCTACACAGCCTCGGGCTCACTCCCCGGCAAGTTTATATGCTGACGCCGGAAAGGGTGGCAATGTTACCCGGAGAGACACAGTGCAACAGTTGGCGATTGGGCATCAGTGAACCGCTTGCGGTTGCGGGTGCGCAGTTATACAGCCCGGCCCTGACCGGACTTTATCAAGACGCGAGCGCTAAGCGCGCACTTTGGCAGCAGATTTGTCATCATGAAGCAGATTTCTATCCTGACGCCAGCCGATCTGGCCACAGCGTACCAAATTGAGCAAGCCAGCCATGCTTTTCCGTGGACGGAAAAAACCTTAGCCAGCAATCAAGGTGAGCGCTACCTCAATTTCAAGCTGAATGTTGGGGATCAAATGGCCGGTTTTGCCATTACCCAAATTGTATTGGATGAAGCAACGTTATTTAATATTGCTATTGATCCACAGTATCAGCGCCAAGGGTGTGGCCGTTTACTGCTCGAGCATGTCATTACAGAATTGGAAAAACGCCATATCGTCACCCTTTGGCTTGAAGTTCGAGCCTCCAATGCACGTGCAATCGCGTTATACGAAAGCCTGGGGTTCAACGAGGTTTCTGTGCGCAGCAACTATTATCCCAGTGCCGATGACCGTGAAGACGCCATTATGATGGCATTACCGATGGGGTAGCCCCTTTTTGCCGATTTTCTGTCTTGAATAACGACTGTTTGTCTTGAAAAAATTGTCTATCCCGCATAAATCAGGGAAAATACCGCGCTATAACCACTTATACCCAAAAGTGATAGGAATCGCTGCTGATAACGCAGTTTTTCAAGTAAAAGGGTATAGCGCCATAATCAATGCCTTGCTTTGCTTGGGCCATGCATCAATCGGATGTGAGGCCCAGAGCAGGGCGGCCTAAAAGTAGAAATTTCAAATTATGTCTCCAAGTGAATACGCACTGGAAGTCGCAAAAAGACGTACTTTCGCGATAATTTCCCACCCCGATGCCGGTAAAACCACCATTACCGAAAAAGTGTTGCTGTTCGGCAACGCCATTCAGACCGCCGGTACAGTAAAAGGCCGTGGCTCAAGCCACCATGCCAAATCTGACTGGATGGAAATGGAAAAGCAACGTGGTATCTCCATCACCACTTCCGTGATGCAGTTCCCCTATGGCGGTTGTCTGGTCAACTTGCTTGATACCCCGGGGCATGAAGACTTCTCCGAAGATACCTACCGTACACTGACCGCCGTTGACTGCTGTTTGATGGTGATTGATGCGGCTAAAGGGGTTGAAGATCGCACGCGCAAGCTGATGGAAGTTACCCGTCTGCGTGATACGCCGATCCTGACCTTTATGAACAAACTGGACCGCGATATTCGTGACCCAATGGAAGTGCTGGATGAAGTAGAGCGCGAGCTGAAAATTGCTTGTTCTCCTATCACCTGGCCGATTGGTTGCGGCAAGTTGTTTAAAGGGGTTTACCACCTTTATAAAGATGAAACTTACCTGTATCAGACCGGTAAAGGTCACACCATTCAGGAAGTGCGCATTGTTAAAGGGCTGAATAACCCGGATCTGGATGTTGCTGTGGGTGAAGACTTGGCTAAACAGTTCCGCCAAGAGCTGGAGCTGGTCCAGGGGGCGTCTCACGAGTTTGATCATGATGCTTTCTTGTCTGGGGATTTAACGCCGGTATTCTTCGGTACTGCATTGGGTAACTTTGGTGTTGACCATATGCTGGATGGCTTGGTCGAGTGGGCACCTGCGCCAATGCCACGTAAAACCGACACCCGTGAAGTCGTGGCGGCCGAGGAGAAATTCACCGGTTTTGTCTTTAAAATTCAGGCCAATATGGACCCGAAACACCGTGACCGTGTCGCTTTCTTACGGGTGGTTTCTGGCCGCTTTGAAAAAGGCATGAAACTGCGTCAGGTGCGTA
>NZ_JBLWEX010000229.1:0-18604 GCF_048323875.1 Yersinia sp. LJYL362 | reverse complement strand
ATCAGTCGGCCCAAGCTAAAAAGGCCGCAGTCAGCCGCTATATCAACCCGGAATTGTGCCAAATTACCGAAGATCTGTTCTTTACTGATCCCTACATTGATCATGAGCGTAATAATTTCGATCCGGCTCTATTACCCGAGGTGCTGGCATTACGTCAGGATGATGCACTCAAGTTGGCTGTCGCTTCGCTAAAGCACCGTTTTTTGAGCAAAGCCGAAGCATTGCTGCACGGTGATATTCATAGTGGTTCTATTTTTGTTGCCGAGGGGCGGCTGAAAGCCATCGATGCCGAGTTTGGTTTCTATGGCCCGATAGGTTTTGATGTGGGCACCGCACTGGGTAATTTACTGCTCAACTACTGTGGTCTGCCGGGGTTAGCTGGCCCAAGGGATGCAGCGGCGGGCCGTGAACAGCGGTTGAAAGATATTCATATTTTGTGGGAAACCTTCGCCCTCCGTTTTCTGGCATTAAGCGAGGAAAAAACACAAGATTCAGCGTTGGCAACGGCGGGTTACGCCCAGCTATTTCTACAGCAGGTTTGGCAAGATGCAGTGGGATATTGTGGCAGTGAATTGATTCGGCGCACCATTGGGTTGGCCCATGTGGCTGATTTGGATAGTATCGCTGATGATGAGATGCGCCGGGCATGCCAGCGGCATGCTTTGAGTTTGGGGCGTACTTTGATTTTGTCAGCGCCACGCATAGATAGCATTGATGATTTTATTGCACGTATTAGACAGAATGGATAGCAAAGATTATCCATAGCTCAACGCGATAGTCATATGAATGAAAATATAATGACCCCGTTAAGTAATACGGGGTTTTTTATTATGTGAATCACTATTACTCATAGTATTTATAATAATTAAAAATCACATGGCTAATATTCCATTTAATGATTGGTATAGCTGTAAAGTTAAAGTGATATTAATGTTTTTTATGGTCATGATTATTTTTGTTTATAGCTTATTATTTCATTGCTTTTAGTTGTACCTCCTGTGTTTTAGATGATTTCCTTTGATTTTAGTATATATATTTCAATTTGTTGCGTTATTATCCTGCTATCTATAATAAACAAAGTTTCTCCAATAAGTTAATTGAATGAGATGTAATTATTATTTAATGTTGATTATGACATATCTACCATAAATAACTATTTGTTATAAATATGAACTGAATATTAGTCTGAAACAACAGCGACCCCTCTTTAAGATATTTATAACTATTACAGCTAGCACATTCTGTTTAATTTTATTTTTTATAAAGGTACAACTAAAAATTAATCCTAATGGACCAGCGTTAAATAACTAAGATTTCTTTATTTAAACTGGCGTTGTCATCATGCTAAGCAGGCATATTTTATGCGATATTTTTATTATCCAGAAAAATCACGGTATCAGAATTACTTTAGCTTTATGGTAATAATATCAATCCTTTTTTTTTGTTCGCAGGCCGTTGCCGCTCCTCAGGTAATAAATGTACCGAATGCTGGTGCGATTAGTAACGAAATACGGCAAACCACACCGGAACCATTACTTGCGCCACAGAAGGCTGAAGTTAAGCTTCCGCCTTTGATTTCGTCCCCTTCGATTGGTCATTCTACAGCGACGGAAACAATCATTTTACGTGAAGTTAGATTTGAGGGTGATACTCAGTTATTACAGTCTGGCGACGGAAATAATAAAGCGCTACGTGGAGCCATTATTCCCTGGCTAGGGCAGAGATTAACCTTTAGCGATTTGCAATCCATGACTTTGGCGGTCACTCGTTTCTATCGACAACAGGGATTTGTTGCCGCTCAGGCAATATTGCCGCCACAAACTATTCGTGAAGGTATGGTCGTCATTCGTATTATTGCTGGCCGATTAGATAATCCGGAAGTCAATAATCTGAGTCGATTGAACACTGACTTTGCTACTGCTGTGATTGAAAGTAATAGTTGCAGTAAAGAAGTAGGATTCTTTGGTAATAAAGATTGTGCGGCTTCACCGGCTGAATTATCTCGTCTTGAAAGAACCGCTCTCATTCTTAATGAAATACCGGGAGTTGATGCGGCTTTGGCATTAAAGCCAGGAACCCAATCGGGAATGACAAGAATTTATGCTGATATTACCCTTGGCCAACCCGCGATGGGATATATCGGCATAGATAATCAAGGTAATGATTACTCTGGTCATAATCGGTTATTAGCCGGAGGGGCTGCCAATAATCTGACGGGGTGGGGAGATCAATTACGAACCGATTTGATTTTATCCAGCTCGGCAGATGTATTCAATGGCATGCTGGATTACAATTTTCCGATTAATACCTATGGCACCCGCGCAGCGCTTAATTATAGCTATTTGGATTATACCCTGAAGGGGCCTTTCGAAATATTGGATGCTCGAGGTCATTCTAACCGTTGGGGCATTAATCTGAGTCATCCGTGGATACGTAATTCGGCGGCTCGGATTGATGCGAATGCAGGTTACTATCAGAGCAGAATGCGTGATGCACTGATTCTGTTACCGGAACAAAAACGTAATCTGGATGCCGGTGAGTTTGGGATTGATGGCACTTTTTCCGCAGTGTCACGTGGGTTAAGTCATTTTAATTTACTGGGTACAGCCGGTCATCTTTCATTGGATGACGAATTTAGTCAGAGCATGAATTCATTGACCGGTATTAGCGGTACTTTTGCCCGCTTTAATTATCGCGCGGGTCATGATCAAGGTTTTGGCCCTTATTTCTCTTTCTTCAACCAATTTACTGGTCAAATGGCCAGTAAGAATCTTGATAGCTCACAAAAATTGCTGTTGGGAGGGCCATTGGCGGTTCGGGCTTACAGTATTGGCGCAGGAGCGGTGGATAAAGGCACGCTTTTTACCACCGAATTACGGACTCGCTGGCAACCCCCGCTTCCAGATTGGGCTGGTGCGGGCAATCAAATCACGGTTGCGGCATTTTTTGACCAAGGATGGGGATCCTATTTTCGCCAGCCTATTGAGGGACTGACGGGAAATAATATCAACCTGTCAGGCTTTGGTGCCTATATCACACTCTCTCGTCCGACAGATTATTTCTTGAATCTGACTTGGGCACATCGCACCGGTCAGGCTGCAACTTCTCAACCGGATAACGACCAACTTTGGCTTAGCGCTTACAAGTTGTTTTAGCGCTTATCAGCATATTTGTCAGGTTTAATGGACGTGAATAATGAACAGTAAATTATATAAACTTATTTTCTGCCGTCGGTTGGGATGCTTAATTGCTGTGGGAGAATTTACCCGAACTTACGGGCGATCATTTTCGTCTTTCGGCAAAGAAATTATTAATAATAGTCATACGAAGGCTGGAAAATTAAGTCATCTGGCTATTCTGACGGGATTAGTATTCGGCACATTACCCCTATTGGTCTTTGCCCACCCCTCATTGCCGGTCAATGGCAATATTGTGTTTGGCCAAGGGAAGATGGATGTTAATAACACCACTCTTACTGTAACGCAGCAAAGCGATAAGTTAGCGATCAATTGGGGCAGTTTTGATATCGCGCAGGGCAACAGCGTTATTTATAACCAGCCAGGGCAGCAGAGTATCGCGCTGAACCGGGTGATCGGCCGCGATGCATCACAAATATATGGCAACCTGAAAGCTAATGGTCAGGTCTTTTTACTTAATCCGAATGGCATTTTATTTGGTAAAGGTGCGCAAGTTGATGTCGGTGCTTTAGTTGCCAGTACTAAATCAATGTCTAATCATGACTTTATTAGCGGGAGTTATACGCTGACCAGCCAAAAACAAGAAGGCAAGTTGGTTAATCAGGCTAATTTGCACACCACGGCAGGTGGCTATATCGCATTGATTGGTCAGCAGGTTGATAATAAGCCATCCGGTGTTATCAATACGCCGCAAGGGAAAGTGGCATTAGCGAGCGGCAGTCGCGTTACCCTTAATTTGGATCGCGGCAACTTACTCGGGGTGCAAGTTCAAGGCGAGCAGGTCAATACTTTGCTACAAAATGGTGGGTTGATTCGAGCTGATGGGGGGGTTATTCAACTGACCACACAGGGTAAAGAGATGTTGATGAATACCGTGATTGATAATACCGGTATTTTGCAGGCGCGTGGTTTGTCTGAAAAAAATGGTGTTATTTACCTCGATGGCGGCAATGAGGGTGTGGTGAGTCAGCAGGGAATGATTAATGTCAGCAGCCAGCAGGGACGTGGCGGCAATGTTATCCTAATCGGTGAAAATATACATTTGGTTGCTGCGAGCAAAATTGATGCGAGTGGGGATGAGAGCGGGGGCAAAGTACTGGTCGGTGGCGACTGGCAGGGCAAAAATAAGCTGATAAAAAATGCGCGTTCGGTTGTGATGGACAAAGGTGCGCATATTGATGTTTCCTCCACACATCAAGGGGCTGGCGGCACCGCAGTTTTGTGGTCTGAACATTACACCGGTTTCGATGGTGATATTCATGCCCGAGGTGGGCCATTGTCAGGTGATGGTGGGCAAGTAGAAACATCCAGTCAGCGCAATTTGCAGGCTTTTGGTCGGGTTGATGCCAGTGCGATTATGGGCAATATGGGCAGTTGGTTACTCGATCCGGCAGAGGTAAATATTGTTAGTCGTGGTGCTGAAAATGGAGTCTCGGTTCAGGTCGGTGATATCCCTGCCGGATATGTAAACAATGCCCAGGTTTTCACGCCAATGGCTAATATTACGCAAATATTGAACACCAGTATCAATGCTCAGCTCGATAAAGGTACCAATGTCACAATTACCACCAGCAATGGCAGTTTAACGAATTGCCGCTGGTGTAATATTACGCTGCAAGCTGATATCAATAAAACAGCGGGTGGCGATGCGACTCTGACGTTACAGGCTGACGGCAATATTGTTAGTAGTAGCCATAATATTACGGCGACCACAGGAAAACTGAACCTTAATTTATTATCGGGAGACTCAATAGTTGATTCGACAATTACATTAAATAATAGTGATGTTTTATTAAATGGTGGGGATTTACTGGTAAAAAACTCCAATAAAAATAATACAGCACGCATTATTATTATGGGAGGAAGATATCAGGTTGGCAACCTAACACTGGAGGGGAATACTGGGTTGGCATCCCATGTAGGCGTCAATATTAGTAATGCTGCTAATATTACCGTGGCAGGTGAAACACGTATAACCGGTGAAAGTAGTAATGCTAATCAGCAAGGGTGGCGTGGCATTGATATATCCGGTGATTCAGTTTTAGTTGGGAAAGATAATATGTCATTTACTATGATATCTAATTCTAAGAGTTCGTGGATGGGAACATTTACTAATGCAACTATTGCTGGCGATAAAAATATAACTTTCCAGGCCAATGCCAATGGCAGTACCTCAGGAGGAGTCGATTTTACTAATGGAAGCCTTGTCTCTAAGTCTGGCAATATTTCATTTGATATTAATGGCGAAATTACCACTCAGACTAGTTTTGGACTGCGAGTTCAAGGTTCACAAATTAGTGGCAATAATGTTAACGTTGAAATAAACACTAAAGGAGTTGATGGCTTATTACTCAGAGATAGTCATGTTACGGCAACCGCAGGTAATATTAGTGCGAATGCTACGACTACCCACAAAGGGCTTTGGATTTCAGGTAATACTAATCTGAACGCCAGTAAAAATATCAGTTTGCAAGGTGTGACTACTAATTCTACGACTGCAGGCGCTGATGCAATAAAGATGAGCGGTAACTCCAGTAGTGTTCAGGTCAATATGGCTGCTGGTGGCAATATCTCTATGGTGGCAGTTAATAAAGGAACTGAAGTTGGAAGTACTATTTCCGCAGATTATACTAATATAAAGGCTCAGGGCGGGGACTTTAATTTAAATATCAGCGGGGTAAAAGGTAGCCCTTTTAGTAATGTTAATATCAGTGCTGATAATATTATATTGAATGGCAATGTCAGCGATAACGATGCGGTAGTGATGACAAACACTTTTCTTACGGCTAAAGGTGATATTAAAGCCAATTTAAGCTCGCCAAACCATAAAGCATTATATTTTAAAGGAAATGGTGGAATGAGTGCTGGGCAGAATTTATCTCTAGCTGTTAATACCTCCGGTGCGAGTGTTGAAGCGGTGACAATCGCTGGAACTGCATCTAATAGAATGAACGTTACGGTAGGGAAAGATATCTCAATAATAGCCAATAATCATGGGAACATGACCGGGGCTGGTATTGGTGTTGATTATGTCAATTTTGCCGCAAAAAATGGAAATTTCACAGCAAATAACAATGGATCAAAAAGTATTGGCATCGCCAATACAAACATTAGAGCAAATGAAGTTAACTTGATATCTAATACTAGTCGCTCTGATGGGGTAGTCATCCGTGAAGCTGATATTACGACATTAACGGGAAATATTAATGCCAATGCAACTTCAACCAATAGAGGTATTGTTATCAGGCAAAATACAACCTTCAGTGCACAAAAGGATCTTATGTTAGCGGCTGCGAGCAGTACCGCAAGTGAAGCCATTCTAGTGCAAGGGTTATCAGACGAGTCACGTAGTCATTTAGTTGCACAAGGGAATATCAGTTTAAAAGGCAATAATAGCAAAGGTTCAAATCCGCTCTCATCCGTTAATCTGGCGAATGTGAGTTTGACATCAGTTGGGAAGAATATTGATATTAATAGCTCATCAGCCGGTGATAGCGATGTTTATTTTAACAATGTCGGTCTTAATGCCGTATTGGGGAATGTTACGGTTTATGGTGAAGCACTGTCAGCGTTATCCACTGCCACAAATTCTGTATTAAGTCTGGGAGGGAATAACAGCATCGAAGCGCTAAATGGCTCACTTATTGGCAAAGCGATTAATACTACCCAAGGCACAGGTACCCTATTTAGAGCCAATGGCAGCTTATCCGTTGCAGGGAATATTGCTATCCAAGGTGAGACCGGTGGTACCGGTGCAACTCGTAATGGTATTGCGTTTTATGGTACCAATACCCTTAATATTGCCAAGGATAGCCAGTTATCTCTTCTCGGTGAAAATACCGGTTCAGAAATGACTGCGGGCGGAAATGGCATCAGCTATCTAAGCCCTAAAACGTTAACTATTAATAATAATGGTTCTTTAACAATGGAAGGGCGTTCAACCAGTGGTGCTGGTATTAATTTCCCCATTAGTAATAATACAGTTGTATTAAATGGTGACGGTGACTCGCTAATTAAAGGTAGCAGTGTTGCTGGCAGTGGGGTGGCTATTTCCGGTGTGGTTAATAATAGTAGCGGCCCTGTCACGATTGAAGGAACCAGTACTGATGGCTCTGGGGTTCACTTGTTCAGTGCCGAACATCAAATTAACCGTATTAATGTGACTGGCAGTTCAATTCAAGCAGAAGGCCTACGCATTAGCGGTAATGCCACCATCACGGATACTGCACTGACCGGCAAATCAATTAATGGCAGTGGTATCAAAATTGATTCATTGCCTGGTTCTGGTGTTATTACCCATACCATACTCGATAATGCCGCGCTCAATGGTAGCAGTGCTCATGGCATAGGGGTGGAGACAACCAGTGATATAAACGGTATTCATCAGAGTATTATTAATGGAACAACAGATGGTGTCGGTTATGGCATTGATATTGGTGAGAATTTACATGTTACAGGTACCAGTGAAACGGATTTGCTCACCTTGCAAGGGACCGCGACGATGGATAGTGGTACTGGGATAAAACTCAATGGTAATAACGATTTAAGTAATACCAGTTTAAATGGTTCAACTGTTGATGGTATCGCTTTAGATATTTCCGGTTCATTGACTAATAGTGGCAATACCCGACTAAACGGCATAGCTTCAGGTGATGGCATCGGGGTGCAAGTTAATGGAACACTCAATAACAGTGTTGTCAACGGAACTTCAGCCAGCGGGGTGGGGGTACAGGTCAGTGGCTCACTAGATGATAGCCACGTTACGGGCATTTCGTCCGGTGGTAGCGGGGTGAAAGTTGGCGCTGAAACTGTTCTTAACAACACCATGCTTAAAGGTACCAGCACTGATGGTATCGGTGTGGAAATCACCGCCAATATGTCAGGTTATTACGGCAGCTCAGTGCAAGGTGATGTAACCGATGGCACCGGGGTGATGATTGATAGGAATACCCTCCTTGTGGGGGGGGACACGGACGATCTGTTGGTTATCAATGGTAATGCGACCGGGGATCATGGTAGCGGTGTGCAGCTTAATGGTAATAACACCTTGGATAACACTACATTAGCCGGTAGTGCCACCGAGGGCGTGGGTATTGATATCGACGGCCCGCTGACTAACAAAGGCAATAGCACGCTTGATGGCAAAGCCACGGACGGCGACGGCGTGCAATTGAACGGCGTTATTGCGGGCGGCACGGTAAATGGCACTTCAGAGCTCGGCTCAGGCATTAAGGTCGATGGCGACAGTGAACTTGATAATACCACGCTGAACGGCAACAGCTCGGATGGCAAGGGTATCGACATCGCAGCCAATCTGACCGGCAATCATAGCAGCGCGGTGCATGGCGAGACCACCGATGGCACTGGGGTGAATGTCGGCCCGAATGCTACGCTCACTGGCGGCGGAGCCGACGATCAGCTGGCCGTAACCGGAGATGCTGGCGACTATAGCAGCACCGGTGTGCAGCTCGACGGCAATAACACCCTGAATAACACCACATTAGCCGGTAGTGCGATCGGTGGGGTGGGTGTTGATATCGACGGCCCGCTGACCAATAAAGGCAATAGCACGCTTGACGGTAAAGCCACGGACGACGGCTACGGCGTGCAACTGAATGGGGCCATTTCGGGTGGTACGGTCAACGGAACTTCAGATCTCGGCTCAGGCATTAAGGTCGATGGCGATAGTGAACTTGATAATGCCACGTTGAACGGCAACAGCTCGGATGGCAAGGGTATCGAAATCGCAGCCAATCTGACCGGCAATCATGGCAGTGCGGTGCATGGCGAGAGCGACGAGGGTATCGGGGTGGATATTGGCCCGAATGCCACGCTCACTGGCGGCGGAGCCGATGACCTGCTGGCGGTGACTGGCAATGCCAGCGGCGATATCGGCACCGGCGTGCAGCTTGACGGCAATAACACGCTGGATAACACCACATTAGCCGGTAATGCCACCGATGGTCATGGCGTCAAGATAACCGGCCCAGTATCCAACACCGGTAATACGACGATTAATGGTAATGCTACTGGTGATGGCCATGGTATTCATATTAATGGCCCAATGAGTGGTGGTTCGGTGAATGGCAATTCAGCTAATAATCATGGCATTTTTCTCAATGATAAGGCTGTGATAGCTGAGATGGCGCTTGGGGGAAATACTGGCTCAGATAAGCCACTGATGTTTATAGCCTTGCCAGAAAATATTGGTAGCAATGCCACTATTAATGGCAAGCCGGTTGATAAGCATAGTCCTGACGGTAGAACCAAACCTGACCCAACATCAACATCAACATCAACATCAACGTCAACTCCAACTCCAACCCCAACCCCAACCCCAACCCCAACCCCGACTCCGGCCCTGACTCTAACCCTAACCCCGACTCCAATCCCAACTTTGATCTCTGAGGGAAAAACGCTATCAAAGCAGATAACGCAGCCTCAGAAGGAAAGCAAACTCGGCTCATTACTCATAAAGCGAAACCAGATCCTCAGCTCTCTTGACGAGCAAATCTTGCCGCCGCCTGTGGTGACTGAATCTGAGCGTGATATCGCGGCCAATATCAGTGTCGCGGTTTGTATTCCTGAGAGCGTTACCACCGGTAGCGAGCCTTGCGATACGCATATTTTAGGAAAGTGGAAGCCCCTGACCAAGACCTTAGGTCAGGAGTGACAGGCTTGTTAACTCGCTAAATTTACTCGGAAAGTCGTGATATCGAAGTGACAAGGAGAGCTGATAATGGTGGATAAAACGGTTGAGTTATCACAAGAAGTAGAGAATTCGACAGCTTTTTCATTGCCTTATTTCGAATTTTTAGTATGTGTACGGCGTTATGAGGATGCGGGGCGATTACTGATATTAATGCTGGAGCAACTGGACACTCAATATGGTCGCTGGGATGTTTTTTCGCTTAAGCAACAATCGATACAACAACAGGAACATTATTGTAATCGGCTCGCGGCAGCTATTGGCAACTTATTCTCTGATCCTGGATTTGTGTTATCTGAAAAAGGATTCTTACAACTTATTAATTTCCATCGTTGGATTGCATTAATTTTCGCAGCGTCCCCATTTGGTCATGCCGATCACGTCATTACTAATCTTAATCAGGTCGGTGAGGGATGTGCTCATCCTCTTCGCTTTGAGCAGAATAATTTTCTTAAATTCTGTGTCATGTATTTACCGGAATCCGGTATTCCTCTACAGCCCGATATATTATGGCAATTTAATCCCAATGCAGCAGCAGCCTTATTTCTGGCTTTATTGTCCCCGCGAATTTTACCCAGCGCAGTGGGGCACGCAAAGCGTGAGCTTTTATTGCGATGGTTACCGGAACGCTTATTGACACTCGATAGCCTTGAACATCTACCAGAACGTATCTTGCATGATGTTTATATGCATTGCAGTTATGCTGATATAGCGGAAAAACACACCATCAAACGCAGTATTAATTTCCACTTACGCAACACACTCTTACACAATGGTCTATCTGATAATCACTTATCACCGCCATCACGCGATAAGCCATTGATGCTGGTTATTCTTGAATGGTTTAACAGCGGTCATTCTATCTATCGCACTCATTCCAGTACGTTACGGGCGGCGCGCGAGCAATTTTCTACTCATGGTGTCACCATTATTGATGCAACCGACACAATAACCCAGGCTGTGTTTGATGACTTTACTGAGGTTAATCGAGCGGGAGCGGTCGAGGCCATTGTGGCATTAACGCAACAGTTGCTTCCCGATGTTATCTATTTCCCCAGTGTTGGGATGTTCCCGCTCACCATTGCGCTGACTAACCTGCGCCTGGCCCCTTTGCAAGTAATGGCCTTGGGGCACCCTGCGACCACTCATTCTGATTATATTGATGCAGTTTTAGTGGAGGAGGATTATCTAGGTGATATTGCGTGTTTCTCAGAAAAAGTCGTCTCATTACCTAAAGATTGCCTGCCTTACGTGCCGCCCGCCAATATTAGCCAGCCGGAACCTATATTACATTTTGCTGAGCGGCCAGCTGTACATATTGCTGTTTGTGCTTCTGCCATGAAAATTAACCCTCGCTTTTTAGCCACTTGTGCTGAAATCGCTCGGCAAACATCAACACCGGTGGTATTTCATTTTCTGGTGGGGTTCTGTTGGGGAATTACCCATCGGGTGATGGAAAAAGCCGTTAATGATATTCTTCCTCAGGCCAGAGTTTATGAGCATTTGGGGTATCTGGATTACTTACAGGTTATTAATCAGTGTGACCTGTTTATCAATCCATTTCCCTTTGGTAATACCAATGGGATTGTTGATACCGTGCGCCAGGGTTTACCCGGTGTGTGCCTAAGTGGAACCGAAGTTCATGAGCATATCGATGAGGGGTTATTTCGTCGTTTGGGGTTAGATGAAGAGTTAATCGCGCATGATTTGGCAGAGTATATTGCAGTAACAGTACGGCTGATTTCGGATAAAGAGTGGCGTCAGAGTTTACGCCAACGCTTGTTACAGATTCAGCCTGATAATGTGTTATTTGCCGGAAAGCCTGAGCAGTTTGGACTGATTGTTCGTGGTTTGCTGGCAGATAAAAAAAGCCTCCGCTAAGGGAGGCTTTGGATAGAGAGTTAGACACTCACTTCAATGAGATTAGACCGTTATGCCGCTTCAGTTTGCCGTTGTTTTGTCGGCTGTTTTGCCACTGGTTTGGTCGCCAGTGCATCCGCTTCGAATTCATCGACATTAATAGAGCGCAGGCGGCTATGTTCTGCTTTGGTCAGTATTGCGGCTTCCTCAGCATTAATTTTCCCTTCAGCCAGCGCGCGTTTAGCAAGCTTATCCAGTCGGGTAAATGGCAAGCTCTTGCCTGCCTCTTTACTCAGGCGCTTATGAATCGGCTCTGCTGCAATCACATCCTGCAATGCCGCTTCCAGTAAACCTACCGGATTAAACTCGCTCGGTGTCAGATATTGACCACGGCCAATACGGCTGCGGGTGGCTGACGGTATTTGCAACAGTTGCGCCAACTGGTGATCCAGACGGTCTGATGGGGCCTGATGAGCGCGCCCAAATGGGAAGACAACAAACCGCATTAACCCGGCAATAAAGCCATTCGGGAAGTTACGCAGTAAATCATCCAGCGCTTGTTCTGCCTGATTCAGCGCGTCTTGTACCCCCCAATGTACCAGTGGCAGATCTTCTTTTTGACGGCCCTCATCTTCAAAGCGTTTCAACGTAGCTGAGGCCAGATACATTTGGCTAAGAATATCCCCCAAACGGGCAGAAATTCGTTCACGACGTTTCAGACTCCCCCCTAGCACACCCATCGAGACATCAGACAACAAGGCTAGGTTGGCGCTCAAGCGGTTCAGATGCTGGTAATAACGACGAGTACTGTCTTTGGTCGGCGTGGCACTGGTGCGGCCATTGGTCAGCCCCAGCCAGAAACTACGGACTTTGTTGCTACCTACATGGCCCAAGTGGCCAAACAGCGCTTTATCAAAAGCGGCAACATCATTCGATTGCGCAGCCGCCATTTCATCCAGTACAAACGGATGGCAGCGGATCGCGCCCTGACCGAAGATAATCATACTGCGGGTTAGGATATTCGCGCCTTCCACGGTGATACCAATGGGGGCACCTTGATAACTACGGGCCACAAAGTTGGTCGGGCCAAGGCAGATACCTTTACCCCCGGCGATATCCATCGCATCCATAACTGCGCGTTGACCACGATGTGTACAGTGATACTTAACAATGGCAGATAACACCGCTGGCTTCTCACCCAGCATAATGCCGCTGGTAATCAAGGTGGCTGCGGCATCCATCACATAGGCGTTACCGGCAATGCGTGCCAACGGCTCTTCAATCCCTTCCATTTTACCGATTGAGATTTTGAACTGACGGCGAATATAAGCATAAGCGCCGATACCCATCGCCACGCTTTTCAAGCTACCGGTGGCATTGGAAGGCAAGGTAATACCACGCCCTACAGACAGGCATTCCACCAGCATCCGCCAGCCCTGACCGGCCATTTTTGGCCCGCCAATAATGTAATCGATCGGTACAAAGATATCGTTACCGCGGGTTGGGCCATTTTGGAACGGTACGTTCAACGGGAAGTGACGATGGCCGATCTCCACCCCTGGGGTGTTGGTTGGGATAAGCGCACAGGTAATCCCTAAATCAACCGTTTCGCCCAGCAGATGTTCAGGATCAGACAGTTTGAATGCCAGCCCGAGCACGGTGGCGATGGGTGCGAGGGTGATATAGCGCTTGTTCCAGGTCAGGCGCATACCCAGCACCTGTTTGCCTTGCCATTCACCCATACAGACTGTGCCGGTATCCGGAATGGCACCGGCATCTGAACCGGCTTCCGGACTGGTCAGGGCGAAACAAGGGATCTCGTCACCGCGCGCTAAGCCCGGCAAATAATGATTTTTTTGCTCTTCAGTTCCATAGTGTTGCAGTAATTCTCCGGGGCCGAGGGAGTTGGGTACGCCGACGGTGATAGCCAATATGCCAGACACACCGGACAGTTTTTGCAGTACCCGCGCCTGAGCATAGGCTGAGAACTCAAGGCCGCCGTACTCTTTCTTAATGATCATCGCGAAGAAGCGATTCTCTTTCAGATAGGCCCACAGCTCTGGCGGCAGGTCAGCCAACTCATGGGTAATTTGAAAATCATTAGCCATACGACAGGCTTCTTCAACCGGCCCATCAATAAATGCTTGTTCTTCTGCGGTTAATTGCGGTTTTGGATAGTTGTGCAATTTTTTCCAGTCGGGTTGGCCCTGGAATAAATCGCCTTCCCACCAAGTGGTACCCGCATCAATCGCTTCTTTTTCAGTACGCGACATGGCTGGCATGACTTTACGGAACATGCGCAGTGCTGGTGCTGAAAACAGGGATTGGCGCAGTGGTGTGAGTGTCAGAGGCAGCAGAACAATCACCAGTGGTAGTAATGCCCAGTATGACCATAACTGTGCCGCACCCATCGCTGCGGTATAAACCACAAGAATCAAACTACTGAGGTACAGGTTCACCCGGTGATAGAACAGCACACCAATAAGAACCAGCAAGGCAACAATGCTTAGAACCATCATAATGAAGCTCCTGAGATGTAGGAGGTCTGACCTGTTGAGTGATACATTTGTTGTAGTTCATCTCATTATATTTATCAATACCATTACATGTTATTTACAACTCATCTCACAAATTGGCAGCACTAACCGCTAAAACTGTTTTGGCTAATGCAAAACCGTACTGGCTAATTCATCACAGCGCTTCTCGCAGTTTCTGCTATCCGGTACACTGACTGAGGAAGAATAATGATGCCATAGGACTATAAAGAGGCTCCCATGTACCACGATTTAATCCGCAGTGAACTGAATGAAGCAGCAGACACACTGGCAAACTTTTTGAAAGATGATGACAATATCAATGCTATTCAGCGCGCAGCCGTATTACTGGCTGATTCTTTTAAAGCGGGTGGTAAAGTATTGTCATGCGGTAATGGCGGTTCCCATTGTGATGCCATGCATTTTGCAGAAGAGCTGACCGGCCGTTACCGTGAAAACCGCCCAGGTTATCCGGCAATTGCTATTTCAGATGTCAGCCATATCTCTTGTGTCAGTAACGATTTTGGTTATGACTACATTTTCTCGCGTTATGTTGAAGCTGTAGGCCGTGAAGGGGATGTATTGTTAGGTATTTCCACTTCAGGTAATTCAGGTAATATCATTAAAGCTATTGAAGCCGCGCGTGCTAAAGGCATGAAAGTCATCACTCTGACAGGTAAAGATGGCGGCAAAATGGCGGGTTCTGCGGATATCGAAATTCGAGTTCCTCATTTCGGCTATGCAGACCGTATTCAGGAAATTCATATTAAAGTGATTCACATCTTGATTCAGTTGATTGAAAAAGAGATGGTAAAAGCTTGATGTGCCAAGGTGACCAACAATAGTCGTTATCTCGTTGGTCACCTTGAGATTGAGTGAAGGGTTCGGCTATTACAGCCATATTTAGGTACTCGGAGGAATATATGTGCGAACTGCTCGGGATGAGCGCAAATGTTCCGACGGATATTTGCTTTAGCTTTACCGGCCTGGTGCAACGAGGCGGGGGAACTGGCCCACATAAAGATGGCTGGGGGATTACCTTTTATGAAGGTAATGGCTGCCGCACGTTTAAAGATCCTCAACCCAGTTTTAATTCACCCATTGCCCGATTGGTACAAGATTATCCGATTAAATCCTGTGCGGTGGTTTCCCATATCCGTCAGGCAAACCGCGGCGAAGTGGCATTAGAAAATACCCATCCCTTTACCCGTGAAATGTGGGGAAGAAATTGGACTTATGCCCATAACGGCCAACTTAAAGGCTATCGCCAATTGGATACCGGAACGTTCCGACCTATCGGTCAAACAGACAGTGAATATGCTTTCTGCTGGCTGCTGAATCAACTGGCAAAACGCTACCCGCGCACACCGAGTCATTGGCCCGCCGTATTTCGTTATATTGGCACCCTATGTGAGCAATTACGCGCCAAAGGGGTGTTTAATATGTTGCTCTCGGATGGGCGTTTTGTGATGGCGTTCTGTTCAACCAATTTATATTGGATAACGCGTCGTGCGCCTTTCGGCAAAGCGACTTTGCTGGATAGGGATGTTGAAATCGATTTTCAACGCCAAACCACACCTAAAGATGTGGTTACGGTGATCGCTACTCAGCCTCTAACTGGTAATGAAACCTGGCACAAAATTGCACCAGGTGAGTTTGCATTATTCTGTTTTGGCGAGCGTATTTGATTTTGTCAGCGCATCTGATTTTGTCATCGCATACTGCGAGGTCGGTGTACTGGAGGTCGGCGGGCGGCTAAGGACATACTGCCCGTTGATGACAGAAACTGAAGGCGGCATGCGGTTCTTAGCAAAATACTCATAACCCGGCTGCAATTGACGCCAGAAGTTATAATCCGAAGAGTTACGGTGGCGTTGCATATTTTGTTCAGTCATGCGGAACGGATAGATACTGATATCCACTTTTTCCTGACCAAAGATAAATGCCGTTTGCACGTAGTTAAATATCTCGTCCATATAGGCATCAGTCATTGCATAACAGCCGATTGATTTGCAAGCGCCATGGATCATCAGATATTTCCCTGAATAACCTTGCGACTTATCATAATCATTTGGGAAGCCAATATTAATAGCCCGATAAAACTTACTGTCGGGTTTTAAATGGCGCATATCAATAGTGTAAAAACCTTCCGGACTCTTAAAATCCCCTTCACGGCGTTTTGGACCAAGTCCACCTGAGAATTCACAGATACGGTAGCTTTGCACCAAACGATACTCACCTTGTAACCTGGCATATAATTCCAGAGTACGTTCTTCTTTGAAGATTTGAATATAGACCGATGACCCTAGTAATTGCTGTTTTAGCTCTTTGGATACCGCCACAGGCTCACTGGCTGAGCTGGTGAAGGAGACCGCAGGCAAACAAATTATCATCGCAAACATTATCGTCACGAATGACGGCGCGATTTTGCCCATTCTTATTCCTACTTATATTTATAGATGCCACTGACTTTCTGATTTATAGGCGCAGATTATCAGTCAGAAAATTTTTAGCAATATATGTTTTGTATAAAATAAATACAAAATCGTTAAAGATGAATTAACAACACGATTTTACCGAATATATACAAAATTTAGCAGTAAATTATTTGTGTTTGCTTGACTCAAGTCACTGCATTTGTCAGACAGTGCTGGGTGGCAAATGCTAAAATTGCTCACTGCTGATGACCCGCTCAGTTATTGGCTGTTTCGCTATCTAGGCTTCGATAACATCCAATAAGGGTATCCGTATTAATATCTAAGACTCTTTCGGTCAGTATTTATGTTTATCTAATCGACTCGGTATTACACCGCCGTTTAACTGAACCATGAAAGTATCTTATCTTTGTGTGGCTGTACACTCTGGGTTAGTACAGCATTTGATATAACTAATAAAGTAGTTCAACTCTATGATTAAAATAAAGAAAGGGTTAGATATCCCCATCGCTGGGGCACCTGCACAAATAATAGAAGAGGGGCCAACAATTCATCATGTGGCTTTGCTTGGTGAAGAGTATGTTGGGATGCGTCCCTCAATGTTGGTTCAAGAAGGCGATTGGGTAAAGAAAGGCCAGGCGCTATTTGAAGACAAAAAGAATCCAGGTGTGATGTTCACCGCCCCTGCTAGTGGCAAAGTCAGTGCCATCAATCGTGGTGAGCGGCGGGTTCTGCAGTCTGTGGTGATTGAAATTGACGGGAACGAGCAAGTTCCGTTTGAACATTATGAGGAGTCCTCTCTCAACCAACTGAGTGATGAACAAGTGCAGCGCCACTTGCTGGCATCGGGGTTATGGACTGCTTTGCGTACCCGCCCTTTTAGCAAAACTCCTGTTCCTAATAGTCGTCCGCGGGCCATTTTTGTCAGCGCCATGGATACCCAACCGCTGGCTGCCAACCCGCAAGTTATTATTGCCGCCGAGTCTGATGCCTTCAATCATGGTTTAACTATATTGGCCCGTCTGACCGAAGGGAAAGTGCATGTTTGTCATGCGCCGGGGCAGGCCGTTGCCAGCTATCAGAACGCACAGGTGACTTACAATGAGTTCTCTGGCCCGCATCCTGCTGGTTTGGTTGGAACTCACATCCATTTCCTTGAGCCGGTCAGTCTGAACAAAACGGTATGGCATGTGGGCTATCAGGATGTGATTGCCATCGGCAAATTATTTACTCGTGGTGAGCTGTGGACAGATCGTATCGTCTCACTGGCAGGGCCGCAGGTGGAGCAGCCGGTTTTACTGCGAACTCGCCTTGGGGCCAGTTTATCTGAACTCACTGCCGGTCAACTGAAAGAGGGGGATAACCGCATTATCTCCGGTTCCGTGCTCAGCGGTACTGCTTTCTCCGCCACTCATGGCTATCTCGGGCGTTTTCATCAACAAGTGTCTGTCATCCGCGAAGGGCGAGAAAAAGAGCTATTCGGTTGGGTGATGCCGGGGCGTGATAAATATTCGATTACTCGCACCACATTGGGCCATTTCTTCAAGCACAAGTTGTTTGCTTTCTCCACTGATATGCATGGTGGGGAGCGTGCGATGGTGCCGATTGGTAACTATGAGCGCGTTATGCCACTGGATATTTTGGCCACTCATTTGCTGCGTGATCTGCTAGCTGGCGATACTGATAGCGCCGCAGCGCTCGGATGTCTGGAGTTGGATGAAGAAGATCTGGCTCTGTGTACATTTGTCTGCCCCGGTAAGTATGAATATGGGCCGGTATTGCGCGACATACTGACCAAGATTGAGCAGGAAGGATAACCGATGGGCCTGAAAAGTTTTCTTGAGAAAATAGAGCACCACTTTGAAGCCG
>NZ_JBLWEX010000228.1:0-18530 GCF_048323875.1 Yersinia sp. LJYL362 | reverse complement strand
AATCAGTCCAGTAATCCCGTTTCAGCCGCTCTGACCAGTTCATCCACCACATAACGGATGTTGGGCAGTAACTGACGATTTTTCAGTCATAACGCACTGATGGGCATTTCACCACCGGAATGTCCGGCAAGAACTTCCTTTAACTCTCCCACTTTGCAAGTCTTTACCGACGAGCCAGAACGGTAACTGAGATAGACCACACCCCGCCAGCGTGGCGGCCAGCACCGCATCATCATCAGCAAATTCATGGATAGGTAAAGACGTATTTGTAGATAATCCTCATTTTACCGATGCAGTTGCAGTAACTTATATTACTGAAATTAAAAAACTTTGAATTGAATAAGAAAGATAGTGAGAAGGTGGTGAATAACGCCGGTAAGCGAGTGAAATAAATACTCACGTTTTAACTTGAGTCTCATCTTTCACTATACTGGACACACATTGATTCCAAGAATACTGTAGCGAGAACCATTCGAACCACTTAAATAGGCAATTTGCTATTATGAATTGCATCAAATACATCATGTTTGTAGTGACTATTAGCCTACCGGCTTTTTCATTTGCGGCACCTGATGTGCAAGTTGGATTTTCACCGGAAGGATCAGCTCGAGCATTAGTTCTGAAAGTTATTGGAAGCGCGCATAAATCTATCCAAATGATCGGCTATTCGTTCCAGGCACCTGATATTGCCAAAGCATTAGTTTCTGCCTGCAAACGGGGAGTTGATGTCCGTGTTGTTGTGGATAAGAGGCGTAACCAGGTGACAGCGAGTAAAGCTGCTATGTTGTATGTGGCTAATAATGGTGTAAAGCTACGTATTGATGGCCATTATCATATACAGCACGATAAAACGATTATTGTTGATAAGCAGACGGTGGAAACGGGGTCATTTAACTTTGCACCTTCGGCCGAAACTGAGAATTCAGAAAACGTTATTGTAATACGCGGGATGCCCAAAGTTGTTCAACAGTATGTAGCTCACTGGAATTCACGCTGGGCGCTGGGTATTCCTTTCAAACCTGAATATTAATTTGTTGTTATAACTGCTTAGATCTTCTGGTTGTGATGCAAAGGGCATAGAATGATTAGTCCTCTGAATTGGAGGTTTCATGCTAAAGAAGATATTAAACAGTAAGTTAGCAGGTTATATCGTAGGCATTTTGGTTGCGATTGGCCTTGGCGAAAGCTTCATCACGACTCAAAAAGAAGCTGAGAAATTCGCTAAATAATTCAGTCATCACGTCTAAGGCTACCTTTAGGGTGGCCTTTTTTATCGTACATCGCCAGCATCAATCACCCTTAAATCATCCCTGTATCTGAGTGGGTCGTGGCGGTGAGCTATTTTCGATATAACTACAAATACCTCCGAACAATGCCGAGAGAACTATTCATAATATTTAAAATCATATCAGTAAATTACCTTTAACTTCCCTCATAACGTTCAGTCGCATTTTTTAATAGTATTAAATTTATGGTATGAACCCCGTGTTTTGATTAATTATTCTGCCCGCTATTTTTTTACCTAACCTAGCTAGGTCATTGACTAATGACAAGGCAGGACAGGTGTTAGCCACATTATAATCACCGCCGTTTGTCTTCTTACTGGTGTGAAAGCATGACTTATCAACTCAATCTTAATTGGCCCGAATTCTTAGAGAAATATTGGCAAAAACAACCTGTGGTATTAAAAAATGCCTTCCCGAACTTTGTCGATCCTATTACGCCAGATGAATTGGCTGGGTTGGCAATGGAAGCTGAGGTAGATAGCCGTTTAGTTAGTCATGTTAATGGCCAATGGCAGGCAAGTAACGGGCCATTTGAGCATTTTGATAATCTGGGTGAAACCAACTGGTCGCTACTGGCCCAAGCGGTTAACCACTGGCATGCTCCGTCTGCTGAGTTAGTTCGTCCATTTCGCGTACTACCGGACTGGCGCTTAGACGATCTAATGATCTCTTTTTCTGTCCCTGGCGGTGGGGTTGGACCGCATATTGATCAGTACGATGTTTTTATTATCCAGGGTATGGGTAGCCGCCGTTGGCGCGTGGGCGATAAACTGCCACTGAAACAGTTTTGCCCACATCCAGCCCTGCTGCATGTTGAGCCATTCACACCGATTATTGATGAAGATTTAGCTCCAGGCGATATTTTATATATCCCACCTGGCTTCCCACATGATGGGTTTACTCATGAAACTGCATTCAACTACTCAGTAGGCTTTCGCGGGCCAAATGGCAGGGATTTAATCAGTAGTTTTGCTGATTATGCGCTAGAAAATGATCTTGGCGCTGAGCACTACAGTGATCCTGATTTAACCTGTCGGGAACATCCGGGCCGGGTTGAAGATTATGAACTCGACCGCTTGCGCGGGATGATGATCGATATGATTAATCAACCGGAAGATTTTAAACAATGGTTTGGACGCTTCGCCACGACACCGCGTCATGAACTGGATATTGCTCCAGCGGAGCCACCTTACGAGCCAGCTGAGATTGTCGATGCTCTGATGGATGGTGAAGTCTTGGCACGCCTGAGTGGGCTACGGGTTTTACAAGTCGGAAACAGCTTCTTTATCAACAGTGAACGACTGGAAACGGTGGATCCTAAAGCCGCTGACGCACTGTGCCGTTACACGATGATTGGTAAAAAGGAGCTGGGCGAGGCATTACATAATCCAGCGTTTGTTGCTGAATTAACGGATTTGATTAATCAGGGTTATTGGTTCTTCGACGAGTAATTATGCAGTTAACAGCGGCTTTTGAATGTATATAGATGATGCAACTCGAAAGCCGCTGTTAGGTATTAAATATTCACATAAATGGGATGATAATTATCCAACACTATGTTTTATATTGTTTTTTACAGCTTAATACTGTTCTGAAATGTACAGCTGTCAATAAAATATTACAGGTGACTTTTTATTGGATAATAATTTTACAAATAAAAAACAAAAGATATATATATTCAAATTATTAATAATATAGATATATCATAGAGATGCTTATTGATTATTCCTATTCCCTTACGTTTCGCTATGTGTTTTTTATTATAAACTCACATTTTTAATCTATTTTTTATTAAATAATAACCAATGGATATTTGTTTTAATTAAATATAAATAATATTGCAATTATTGACATCTATTACTCCTTATCTATATTAAAAGTGATTTCTATAAATCAGCAGAGGATGATATGTCATTTTTAAATGATGTCAGTGTCGTGTGGATAAAAAAAGACAAGCCGGTCTCTATTAATGAAATATATGATGTTGCTGTAAATAAAAAAGAGGTTGTTCTGGATAAAGAACTATTAAAGTGGCTTCAATATGGGCGCAGTTTATTAGAAAAAAAACTGGATAAAAATGAAATTATTTATGGGGTAAACACCGGTTTTGGTGGTAATGCGAATATGGTTGTCCCAGCGGAGACCATTGCAGAACATCAAAATAACTTGTTGCGATTTCTCTCTGCTGGCACTGGCCCGTCTCTTCCACCTGAACAGGTAAGAGCGGCGCAATTTCTGGTATTAATCGCGGTATGTCGTGGTTGGTCTTCAATTTGTCCAGCAACAGTAGAAATGCTGGCAGAGCATCTTAACAAAGGGATAATTCCTTTGGTTCCCCGCTATGGTTCGGTCGGGGCGAGTGGTGATCTCATTCCTTTAACCTATATTGCTAAGGCACTGTGTGGAAAAGGAAGAGTTTGGTATGACAATAGCGAACTAACAGCCGCAGAAGCTATCGAAAAAGCTGGATTACATCCCATTAGCCTTCAAGCAAAAGAGGGGCTGGCATTAATCAATGGCACTCGAATTATGACCGGGATTAGTGCTATTGCAGTTGTTAGATTGGAGCAAACACTTAAAGCCGGGATTGCTGGAATAACTATGGCAATTGAAGCCTTACAGGCCTCAGATGAACATTTTGATCCCCGTATTCAAGAAATAAAAAATCATCCTGGGCAAAAAGCCATTGCAGCGACATTGCGTAAACTGTTGAAAGGAACTCGCCAGGAAAGTCTGCTGCATAAATTAAAGCAACAACCTAATCTTTGTTCTAATAAGGGCACTGCAACAAGATTAGATTCGACGGTTCAGGAAGTTTATTCTATACGCTGTGTGCCACAAATATTAGGAATTATTCCTGAGTCATTGGCTTACACCAAAACGATTATTGAACGTGAGGCTTATTCTGCCAATGATAATCCTTTAATCGATCCCAATACAGGTGACGTCTTAAATGGTGGTAATTTTATGGGCCACTATATTGCAAGGACAATGGATGCATTAAAGCTTGATATCGCCTTGCTCGCAAATCATCTGCATTCGATAGTTGCCCTAATGATGGATGAGCGTTTTTCCCATGGATTGGCTAATTCGCTTAGCCCGGTACCGGGGATATATCAGGGAATGAAAGGAATACAGCTCTCACAAACTGCTTTGGTTGCCGCTATCCGCCGAGAATGTTCCCCTTCCGGAATACATACAATGCCAACTGAGCAATACAATCAAGATATTGTTAGCTTAGGAACGCATGCGGCACAAGATGTTGCTGAAATGGAAATAAAGCTACGCGATGTCGTCTCAATGACATTGATTACCGCAGCTCAAGCGCTGGCGCTTAGAGATAATTTACAGATTATTGCACCTGAAGTAGCGGCGTTTTATCACGCCGTCCGTCGGTTCTCTCCCTTCCTCGATAAAGATCGCCCTTTAGATGAAGATATTGCTCGCCTGTCACAAGCAATTATCACTAATGAACTACCACTACCGGACATTATTTTGGATTAATACCTTCATCTCTGACGTGGGAGTCAATCATGTTTTTAAAAAGTGTACGCGAACAAATAAGCTTGCTGCAAGAACAGGGCGATTTGAGGGTAATTAACCGTCCCGTCGATAGTTATTTAGAAGCTGCGGCAATTATTCGTCGCTGTGCGGAAATTGAAGCCCCAGTGCCTTTGATGACCAATATAAAAGATTATCCTGGTTGTTCAATTGTCGGCGGACTGGCAGCCTTATCATCCAATACTGAATACCCACTTTCCCGGGTAGCGATGTCTTTAGGATTATCCTTAACAGCAACGGCGCAGGATATTGTTCAGTATCTGGTCGATGGCTTGAAAAAAAAACCTTATCTACCGAAAGAAATAGACCGTAATTCAGCAGCCTGTAAGCAAAATATTCTTCATGGGGAGAAAGCAACATTGGCTCGCTTTCCTATACCGCAGGTACATCAATATGACGGCAACCGTTATGTTAATACCTGGGGCGTGTTTATTGTTGAATCACCTGACGGCAAATGGTGTAACTGGTCAATACAACGTGTGCAATATCATAATGACCGACAGATGATTGCATTGGTTTTCCCTAGCCAGCATATTGCTGATATATGGGAGGAATGGGTCAAAATAGGTAAGCCGATGCCTTATGCATTGGTTCAAGGATGTGAACCCATCGTCCCCTATGTGGCCGGGTTGCCTTTGCTTGACCGTGATGTTAACGAAGCCGACTATATTGGTGCGCTATATGGTAAGGGAATTGAGGTTGTTAAATGTGAGACGCATCATTTGAGGGTACCAGCCAGTTCCGAAGTCGTTATTGAAGGCTATTTTGCTATTACTCGCGAAGGTGTAGAAGGGCCATTTGGTGAATTTGCTGGATACACACCAAATGAAAACTCACTACAACCGATCTTGTCAATTGAAGCAATTAGTTGGCAAGACAACCCCATTTGGCCTGTGGTTGCTGAGGGTAAGCCGGTTGATGAATATCACACATGTTCGGGGATAGGCGATGCAGCAGCTATTCAGAATGTGTTGTTGGAAGCGAATATGCCGGTGTCCTTTGTTTGGGGGCCGCTATATTCTGCCTGTCATTTAATGATCGTATCTATTAAGCACAATTGGCGCCAACTCCATCCAGACTTGAGTAGTGAACAATTGACTAAAAAAATTGGGGATATTATTCATCAGACGCGTAATAGTATCAAATTACCCAAAATCGTGGTGCTGGATGACGATATAGATCCAACAGATACCCATTCGCTACTTTGGGCATTATCGACTCGTGTACATCCTGAGAAAAGGCGTTATTTCTATGAAAGTGCAATTTTGCCACTATTGAGTTGTTATTCGCAGGCCGAGCGCCACAGCCGTAAAGGAAAACGCGTAGTGATTGATGCGTTGTTACCTGAAAATTACGGTTCTATCAGCTCATTCGATTATGCCTATCCCGAGGAGATAAAACAGCGAGTACTTAAGAATTGGGTATCTGATTTTGGTGATAATGAATAGTATTGATGATAATTAAAAGCCCCACTCAATATTAAGTGGGGCTGTTGGTTTTTTAGTTTTTCGCTGTTTGGCCCGCGTTATTAGTGCTTTGGCCCTGGCTGATGGAGTAGGTGCCTTGATAGCTGTCATGGTCACCAATATTTGCCATTGAAACAGTTGGAGCCAGAATTGCTGCAATTAAGGTCAGAGCTGCGATAGTCATTTTCATAATAAATTCTCTTGTGTTTATTGATGTGAAAGCCGGTTGCTTTCGATAGAAGTAATGTTACTCCGATCACATAATTTGGATATCGAAGAGAATTGTTCATGTTGGTCAAAAAAAATGAAAGAAAACTAACTGTGCAACACAATTTAATTAACGAACATATCGCATCCATCGGTATATGGCGGCTCAAACTGAGCTAGCTCAATGATTGTTGATATTGACTTGTTTGTTAGGTCATGACTCTGATACGTGGCAGAATATAAAAAATAATGACTGCTTACCCACTTGAGATGACAAATAAATAAATATGGATCGCTCCCGTATACTGAAATTCCTGCTGCCTTACCTGTGGCCTAAAAATAATCCTAAACTGCGTTACTACCTAATTGCTGCCGTCATATTTATGGTGGTTTCGAAGGTCAGCACCACTCTGGTCCCTCTTGCATATAGGGCGATGATCGACACATTGAGCAGTGAAAATGCCAAGATGATGGCTATTCCCATCACCTTGATAATTGCTTATGGGGTCGCGAGAATCAGTGCTTCTCTATTTGAAGAGTTGCGTAACGTCATGTTTGTGCATGTCAGTCAGAATGCGACGCGGTTACTTGGTTTACGGGTATTTAAGCAATTACATGATCTCAGCTTACGTTTTCATCTGGACAGGCAAACGGGTGGGTTATCTTTATCTATTGAGCGCGGTACACAAGCGGTTGCGACGGTACTTTCGCGCATCTTGTTCTCCATATTCCCCATTTTATTTGAGATAACATTAGTCTCTCTTATTATGTGGCATCTGCTCGATGGCTGGTTTGCTGTCGCCATTTTGGCGACCGTTGCCTGTTACATCCTATTTACCGTGATGGCTGTCAGTTGGCGAACTCGCTTTCGGCGCGAGCTGAATCAAGCTAATGCCGATGCCAACACCAAGTCTATCGACAGCCTGATAAATTATGAAACTGTAAAATATTTTGGTAATGAACAGTTTGAGGCCGAACGTTTTAATCACTCCAGACAGCTGTATGAATATGCAGCGATAAAAAATCAATTTAGTTTTACTGCATTAAGTCTGGGGCAAACAGCCATTATATCGGTAGGGCTGGTTGTGATGATGTCTATGGCGGCGCAAGGTATTACGCAAGGTCGTATGACCATCGGTGACTTTGTGTTGGTCAATGCTTATCTTCTTCAGTTGTATCAGCCACTCAACTTCTTTGGGTTTATTTACTCCGAGATCAGACAGGCGCTGATTGATATGGAGAATATGCTCGATTTATTGATGGTAAAAAAAGAAATTACAGATCGTCCTAATGCGCCAACTTTGCAGCTGACAAGAGGAGAAGTGCGCTTCGACTCTGTGAGTTTCGGTTATGACCCACGCCGACCTATTCTGAATAAGGTGAGTTTTACTATTCCGGCGGGTAAAACGGTGGCAGTGGTGGGGGCATCAGGAGCCGGTAAATCGACACTATCTCGCTTGCTGTTTCGTTTTTATGATGTGACTGATGGTGCGATTTATATTGATGATCAAGACATCCGCAATGTGACTCAAGCAAGTTTACGTGAGGCTATTGGTATCGTGCCTCAAGATACGGTGCTATTTAATGACACGCTGCGTTATAACATTGCTTATGGCAGAACCTCTTCAAGTTTTGCTGAGATAGAACGAGCAGCGAAACTCGCGCATATCCATGATTTCATTATTAGCTTACCTGATGGCTATGAGACGCGGGTCGGGGAGCGCGGGCTTAAATTATCTGGTGGTGAGAAACAGCGGGTAGCGATTGCGCGTACGATTCTTAAAAATCCGGCTATTTTGGTTTTTGATGAAGCAACCAGTGCATTAGATACCCATACTGAGCGCGAGATTCAGGCCCATTTACGAGAAGTTAGCCGTGATCACACGACGTTGGTTATTGCTCACCGTTTATCCACCATTATTGATGCTGATGAAATTATTGTGATGGAAGCGGGCGCAATAGTTGAACGCGGGCGGCATGAGGAATTATTGCTGCACAATGGTCGGTACTCAGCTATGTGGCAGAATCAATATCATGAAGAAGAGCAACAGGTATTGTAACCGGTTGCTTTGAAACGCTATTCAAAAGGGTGCATAAAGATGAATGTGCACTCTTTTCGCTGATATTGGTTGATCTGCGGAACCAACCGTCTGAAATGCTCTGTTGCGCAATGTGTATCTAATGCCGCTTGGTCTGGCCACTCTTCAATAAAAACGAAGCTACCAGGGTCTTTATCATCAATGTACAAATCATAGGAAATACAAAGGGGTTCAAGCTTTGTTTTTTCCACTAATTCTTTATAGAGCGGCATAACATCACTGATGTTTTCTGGTTTGATAAAGTCTTGTGCGATAACTTTTAGCATAGGTTTGATAGCGTTAGGCTCCGGTAAAATGCGTGTAAGCAAATACCGCGAGGGCAATTGCTATCATAATCATTGTTGTTTTTCTCATTTCAATTCTGATCTCATTATCAATGGTAAGTTTTGGCTGGGTTATCTAAACCATAACGGAAAACCCGCTAAAAAACATCGACCCACGACAAAATACCTGACTTCAGTTTAAAATCAATAACACTGCTGGCGTCAGGGGCCTGCGGTTGGCTATTTCCTTTTTGGTTGATCTGTGTCTCGGTTTTAATATAATTATTTGTGTTAAATTTTGCAGTGTGCTAGGTCAGATAAAGGGGGGGGGTAACATGTCAGCACTTGAAAAACTTGTTTCGGCATATTGCCATACCAGCCTGGATTTTGTGGCATCCACGGTTGCTTTTATGGAAAACCAAAAAAAGAAAATTAAAGTTGACGAAATTGAAGCAAAACTTTCATCAGATGAACTCGATTTTTTCCGGGAAAGATTAGCCCACTACAGAGACATATATCGGCCTCAGTGATCCTAAGGCGGTTTGTTGTCCTTTCAACGTAGAATAAGCCGCTTGAGGGCGGTTTATTCTATTTTTGAAATAGCATTTATAAAGAATTCCCGCAGTACGAGAGTGACGTGCATCTATCAACAAAAAATTGCCGTGTGTTGAAACTCACCACATTCCCCCTCTATTTTTAACTAAACCCCGCATTTGTGCTCATAAATTGAGCAATTAAGCTAAAATTAAAGTAGGCAATACACTGACTGTGAGGCCTACTATGTACCAAAAAATAAATGGCGGTGAATACCGGCGTATCTTTGTTGTTGGTGATATTCATGGCTGCTATAAAAAGTTGATGGATAGTTTGGGTCGAGTTGCCTTTGATCGCTCGTCTGATTTACTTGTTTCTGTGGGAGATCTGGCTGATCGCGGCCCTCAGAATACGGAATGTTATGAACTGCTTAATGCATATTGGTTTCGTGCTGTTCGTGGCAATCATGAGCAAATGGCTATTGATGTACTGGCCGGTGATGAGGCTGATACCTGGATAGCCAATGGCGGGCGCTGGTTCTTCTTATTGGAAGGAAATAATAGATATCAGGTTGAACAGTTGATTAAACAGGCCGAACAGCTACCACTGGTAATTGAGGTTACGACTGACAACGGGAAATATGTTATCGCTCATGCTGATTATCCTTCAGATGAGTATGTTTACGGCAAATTTGTTGATGAGCATTTAGTCTTATGGAATCGTAAGCGCCTTAACGCGGCTATGAAGGGAGAAAGTGATGAGATCTCCGGGGCTGATAAATTTATTTTTGGTCACACGCCGCTGGTAAAACCATCACTATTTAAAAACCAGCTCTATATTGATACTGGCGCAGTATTCGGCAATACCCTGACCTTGATTCAGATTCAATAATGAAAAGTGTTGGACAGAAGCGCCTGCTACCACCCATCGCCTGTTGTCTCCGATATAGGTGATTCTGCTAGTATATTTTATCTTGCGCGAGTTTTGTTGTTGCTGCATATCTGACCCGCCACCACTTCGTATGGAAGCGGGTAATATCTATCAAAACGAGATAAAACGTGATGTGTATTTATTAAGTAATAGAATTCGTGATAACAGGACTGAGGCCGCAAATACTGACAACAGTAATGTGAACCTCAATGTGACATCAGATAAGTTATATGCGCTGGCAATAAAATAGAAAATCCCATCATGCAAGATATACACCCCGATCATGGATGGACTGATATAGGCCAGTGTTTTCTTTATCCATTCATGTTTAGTGTCAAAGTTATCAAATATTACAAATAAACATAAGCTCAGAATTAAAACATGCAAGTTATCGAGGAAGTAGCCTGCATTCACTGTTTTATATACATGTATCGACATAAAGCTTTCATAGTAATACATTGAAACTGCCGTCGGGATAAGAAGTACTTTTGCGACAAGACGGATCCTTGGCAATTTGGTTATTTTTTGGCAAATTTTTGAGCAGAGGAACCTGCCAGTCATATAATAAAACACCCACGTCCATAGTCTAAAATATTGTGGAAAATCAATTAAATATGGTCTTTCACTGAACGCGCTGATTAAATCGATAGAAATAGAGAATATAACCAGACACGAGAGAGTGATGATAGCCGTTCTGTTACTTTGTAGTACTTTCGAGATTATCGGGTTGATCAGATAAATAATAGCAATACTGAATAAAAGCCAGCTTTGCAGGAAATAGCCTCGCTTGAAGCCATCCTCATTGATAAAGTAGAAAAGCACGTTCCAGAAAATGATAATGGTTATGATAGATTTTAATTTTCTGAGTATATCTGCTTGATCTATCTCATCGCTCGAATCGATATAACCGATAATCATAAAAAACAGTGGGGTGGCGATGATCGACAAAAAGTACAAAACCCCCATTACTTCTCCACCTAAAAAGCACTGTTCGGTACAGGTTTTGCTGGCAGAATAAAAGGTAACGGCAGAAAAGCAGCTTAATGTCTTTAGCGCATGTAAACCGACGTTTCTCATATAATCGTTCGGCTTGAAATAAGGTTAAATGAGATATCCAGCTGTAAATGGCGTAGGTATAGCATTAGAACCTTCCTAGTTAGGCTACTAATTTTTCACTATTTTTACATACAATCTGAATGCTGTCACGCCTGACAGATTTAACCATAAATAAAAAAACGAGAAATATTCTTTTGAAAAAAAGACGTTTCCTACACCCTCCGGTGTTGCCTTCTTATATATCTCATGACGCCTCTATGGTTTACTCAAAAGTAAGGTGTTTCTGGTCTATCTTCATAATATTTAATAATTTTTATTTCATCACAAACAGATGTAAGTTAACAATTCATAGAGTGCTGAAGCACTAGCGGGTGTGGCCAATATGATAAGCTGTATGATCGTTGATAACGATAAATATCAAACACTAGGTATGGTAGCTATCGTAAAAAAGATATTTACATCTCTAGGATTTAAAAAAGAGATCAAATTCTATCGAAAAGCATTTTATTCAGCAGATATCATTTTTATTGGGGTTGATGAGTTCAGTTTTTTTGATGCTCTAAAGCGTTTGGATAAAGCACCTTCAGAAGCTGATGTTTTTTTGATTTGTGATGCTCGTTTGAATAGCTTTTTACAGGGTATCCCAAGATTCGGCAATGTGACGATGATCTTCAGAGAAGATTGCGTTGATACTGTTACTAATAAAATTACGACTGTTTTCAAACGTAAGCTTCGCGGGCTTAAAGATAACTTATCTGAGCGTAAATCTACGAGAGTTCTGAGTTTACCGTCGTCGGAGCGGCAGTATTTGACACCCAATGAAAATATCGTGTTGAAATTATTTAATGAAGGTTTTTCCGGCGGTGATATCGCCAGGATTTTGAAAAAGAGTGAGAAAACAGTCAGTGGGCAAAAACGGTCTGCTATGAAAAAACTGGGAGCCCGTACTGACGTTGAATTGATTAAAATGTTTATGTTCAAATAGTTAATATAAATAACGGACTGGATTTTTGGTTACTTTTCCCGTCAACATCAGAGAATACTAAAGGGATTGTCTAGTGCTAGCGGGCAGGGATGCCAGCTTCAAAATCCGGGAATACCCGGACAGCCCCAAAGCTATTTGGGGCTGTTTATGGGGATATCGCGGCGTTTTAGTAAAATCAAATCGGGATTAAATACTCTTCAATTTGGCAATCGTACTGTCAATATCAACTTCATGCTCTGAGAATGTGTAAGTGACATTTTGGAATGTTGTTATCGATAACATTTTTAATGGCACAGTTTTCTCTGAAATATCTTCTTCCTGCGGCCGGATTTTACTCATCAGCAAATTGACTGAAAGGATGGTATTGGCTTTATCAACTTCAGCCTGTGCAGGCACTTCTTTAGTAAAAGTATTGAAAGATTTTATACTGGTGAGTTTGATTCTTTCATTGGCAATAAAAATGTATTTGCTCTCAATGGCCACTTTCACTGCAAATGCTGACAACCCTTTGGTATTGGTTGTTGGCTCGAAAGTCACTTCCGCACCTTTTTTAATCATCTCGGGATTAGCAACTTTAATAACGTGAAAATAACGGTTATCTCCGTTCTCATCGGTGATAAAACCAAAACCTTTATCTTCAAAAAAAGTTGTTATTCTACCGTTCATCATGCATCTCGTATTAGCGTATCCAATGGACAAGTATAATACAGGTGAAACGCTTTCAGATACAGTCTGGGACTTTTTTAGGGCCAGTGCGGGTGAGCTGTAAAAGAACGAAACATGGATTTCTGTGCTAAAAATTGAGCATAAAAGCTGAGGTTTTCACTTTTTCTCTGTTTTTTGTGATCTCTGCCGTGGACAAAAAACAGTTCTATTGCTGTACTGTATTTGACACACATTTTGTGTCCAACATTCACGTAAAGGTAAGTTTGATGTCTAAGATTAAAGGTAGCGTTAAGTGGTTCAATGAAGCTAAAGGCTTTGGTTTTATTACCCCAGAAGATGGCAGCAAGGACGTTTTCGTTCATTTCTCAGCCATCGCTAGCAACGGTTTCAAAACTCTTGCTGAAGGCCAGCGTGTAGAATTTGAAATCACGAGCGGTGCCAAAGGGCCATCAGCTGCTAATGTTATCGCTATCTAAGTAGCCCATATCTCTTAAAACCCGCCTCATTGTTATCAGGCGGGTTTTTTATTTATCGTGTCAACAAGCATTGACGTGAGAGTGGGCTAAAAGAGATATGCCCTTAAAAAGGCAACGGTGATAACCAGGCAAAAAATAACTGCCAGCCATTCAGTTCCTGTTTTGGGTAAACTAAACATAGGATCTATCCAGCACATCAGTCACCCCATTGGCTAACTGTTCTCTGCTAAATAATTATCCGGTTCGTAGATTAAGAAAACATTAAGATGCAGTAAACAGTGGTGCTCTGTGATCCACGATTATTGAGCAGCAAAGTAATTAACCAATATGAAAGCCAGCATTGTCATGGCAAGTGAACCGGCCAGATTAAGTGCAACTGTGCTCGCAGCCCAAGCTAATTTCCCATCCTGAAGTAAATAGACAACTTCAACGGAGAAGGTTGAAAATGTCGTCAGCCCACCACAAAAGCCAGTAGTAATGAGTAATTTCCAAACAGGATCAATGTGTGCAATTCGGGTGAACAGTGCTAATGTCAGGCCGATAATAAAAGCACCGACTAGGTTTACAATAAGTGTTCCAACCGGGATATTGGGGGAAAAACTGTTTAGCTTCAGACTGACCAACCAACGGGCGACACTGCCCACACCACCACCAATAAATACTGCAAGCAATGTATTAAACATAAACACCTTTCTTTAGGGATACCACTATATCGGAATTTTACCGTTATTCAGCTTGCCAGCTCAATGCGGTTACGGCCATTATCTTTTGCCAAATATAGTGCAGAATCGGCGGCTTTTAACCATTGCTGATAGTTAATCATGTCATGACGGTAATCCGCGATACCGGCACTGACTCTGAGTTGCAGGGGCGGTGCTTGGGTAAAAACTAAATCGGCTAACCTTTCCTGAATTCGCATTAATACTTCCCGCGTTTGTTCGGCAGTTGTATTGGGTAAAATAGCACCAAACTCATCTCCACCATAGCGGCCAACAATATCAATGGCTCGCAACCCCAGCAGTAATTCTTCGGCAAGAACAGTAATAGCCTCATCACCAACGGCGTGACCAAAGGTATCATTTATAGATTTAAAATTATCAATATCCAGTAAAATTAGCGTGGCACCATGTTGGTAGCGTCGGCAACTATCAAATTGATTATGTAGCTGATGTTCCCAATGCCTGCGGTTATACAGCCCAGTTAATCCATCCCTGACACTAATACGCAATAACTCTTCTTTATTTTCAGCCAGGCGTTTTGCGGTTCGATAGGTGACTAATCCAAGCAGGGAAGGGTAAATAATTATCATCGGTAGGCAGGCATATACCTGAAGTGGCGAGGTCTCAGGTTTAAAGGGCAAATTAAATATCCATGCAGTCAGTAAACTACAGGCTATCTGTAAAGCCAGCCCTTTACAAAAAACATTTTTCCCACCAGAAGCAATATTGTTCATGCTCATCATGGAGAGAATAACGACTGATGGCAGAGCATTGAATGACATTATTGCAACCCAGACACCTCCCAGCGCCGAGTCTATTTTCATGTTTATGATTTCTTGCTCAAACGGTTGTTCAGAGCGTGAGGCCAGTAGGTAGGCAATATGTGGCCATACCAATCCATTAAGCACCAGCATTAGCCATAGCCATAATGGAGCATTCTGTGTGTAGAGCACGGAGCCTACACAAAACATGCCAATACCTAAACCAAATGCGCGGGGTAAATAAGTCCTTTTAGCGAAACTTAACCCGGATCTGCGAGTATTGATTCTACTTGAATAAGGCAATTGGCGGCTCCCTCGTTCTTTCTGCTTTGGGGGGATGTTAACGGCAATGTCTCATCCGGAATGAGTCAAAATAAATGAGAATAGACTCTTGAGTAAATCATAGTTCACTAACGAAATCTGTTACATATTACTCTTGTTTTAATCAGCAATTTATTCGTAAATAGCGCATGATTTAATGAACAGTACTAATCAAGAAGGTGTGTATGGAAGGTATCAGTATTACCAAATTGCTGGTAGTCGGCATATTGATTGTGTTGTTGTTTGGTACCAGCAAATTGCGCACGTTAGGTGCGGATTTAGGCGCGGCTCTGAAAGGCTTTAAAAAGGCGATGGGTAATGACGATGCTCCTCCAGCCAACACGGCTGCTGAGTCTACTAAAGTCGCAACAGAAGCCAAGCCGCCTATCGAGCATAAAGACTGATTATATCGGCAGGTAATAGAAACCGGCTGAGAAACTAAAAAACGGATCTCCAGTGGAAATCCGTTTTTGATTATCTGCTATTTAAGATGTAATAAAATATTTCAATCAAATTAGTCTGAACAACTATTCAGACTAATTTGGCTTATTTTACTTCCAACCCTTTTGCTTGCAGGTCAGCATGGTAAGAGGAGCGCACAAATGGGCCACAAGCTGCATGGGTAAAGCCCATCGCCATGGCTTCCGCTTTCATTTCATCAAACTCCGCTGGGCTAACATATCGCTGTACCGGTAAATGGTGACGGCTAGGTTGCAAATATTGGCCCAGCGTCAGCATAGTGACTCCATGACGGCGCAAATCACGCATAACTTCCACGATTTCAGCATTAGTTTCACCCAAACCGACCATCAAACCAGATTTGGTAGGAATATCTGGATGAGCTTCTTTAAAGCGCTCCAATAATTTGAGTGACCACTCATAGTTAGCCCCTGGGCGAACCTGACGATATACCCGTGGAACGTTTTCCAGATTGTGGTTAAAGACATCTGGTGGTGTGACAGTCAAAATATCTAACGCGCGATCCATACGGCCACGGAAATCTGGCACTAATGTTTCAATTTTAATGGTTGGGTTTTTGGCACGAATCGCTGAGATGCAATCTGCAAAATGCTGGGCACCGCCATCACGTAAATCATCGCGGTCAACCGAGGTGATAACCACATAGCGCAAACCCATATCTTTGATTGTTTGAGCTAATTTTTCTGGCTCATTGGCATCCGGTGTCACTGGGCGGCCGTGGGCAACGTCGCAGAATGGGCAACGGCGGGTGCAAATCGCGCCGAGGATCATAAAGGTCGCGGTACCGTGGTTAAAGCACTCCGACAGGTTGGGGCAGGAGGCCTCTTCGCAAACCGAGTGCAGACCATTTTTACGCATTGCTGCTTTAATACCCTGAATGCGGCTAGAGTCAGCAGGAAGCTTGATTTTCATCCACTCGGGTTTACGCAGCAGCTCTTGGCGTTCGGTAACCACGGTTTTAATCGGGATTAGCGCCATTTTATCTGCGTCGCGGTATTTGACGCCGCGTTCCATCTGAATCGGTTTACTCATAATCGTGCAGGTTCCAGTTCTGAATCTCTCAACTTGAGATTTTTAATTAAATTCAACGGGATATGGCGTCGTTAAAAAAATTTTGAAATTTGTTTAAAAATTATATCATCTTTAGCCTGTCTCATTCAGCCCCCAATTTTGTAGGCGTTTGTAAATAGCGCCGTATTGAGTGGCTGTGGGGGCGTTATTCATACTTCACATTGCTTATTGCCGGGCTATTGAGCGTCTGGTGGTAAATAATCAGCCAATGACCACGGCTGTTGCTCGGCATCGGGATAACCTAGCTGACGGGTAAATTCGCGCACTAATATTGGTTGAACATCGGCCATAGTCGTACCCGCTTTCAGCGCGCTGACTTGCGTCATTTGCATGCCTGCGTAGCCACAGGGATTAATACGCTGGAAGGGTTCCAGATCCATAGCAACATTTAATGCCAGACCATGGAATGAACAGCCCCTGCGAATGCGTAGACCTAATGAACAAATTTTCTGTTGACCCACATAAACACCGGGGGCATCCGGGCGAGCTTGTGATTCAATGCCTAAATGGGCTAGCGTCTCAATCACGGTATTTTCAATGGCGGTCACTAGCTGTCGCACACCCAATTTGGCCCGCTTGAGATCAATCATGATATACATAACTTGTTGGCCGGGGCCATGATAAGTGACCTGGCCCCCGCGGTCACTTTGGATAACCGGAATATCACCGGGCATCAGAACATGTTCGGCTTTTCCTGCCTGACCCTGAGTAAAGACGTGTTGATGTTCAACCAGCCAGATTTCATCTGCGCTGGTATCGGTGCGAAACTCAGTGAAATTATGCATGGCTTGAGATACGGGGGCATAGGGTTGTAGCCCTAGCTGACGTAAAATGATCTTGTGTTGTTGCAAGCGAGGCATCATCTGGTTACAGAAATGGTGGCGTCAGTATACCAGTCCAGCTGTGTCGAGGCACTATTTTGACGGATGAAAGCGATTATTTGGCCGTAAAAAATAAGGCCCGACGGCTGAGTAAGCAGTGTGGGCCATAGGTGAGTGGTCAGTATTTGAACGGTATTACAGCACCATTCTGACCAATTCAAGATTGCCTAATTCTTCATACAGCGTTTCCACTTGATCGATATGGGTCGCTGTAATGGTAATGGAAACAGAGTGATAGTTGCCTTTACTGCTCGGTTTGACTTCGGGGGTATAATCGCCCGGAGCATGGCGCTGTACCACTTCAACCACCTGGTTAACCAGTTGAGGTTCAGCAATGCCCATTACCTTGTAGGTAAAGGGACAAGGGAACTCAAGCAGTTCGTTCAGTTTAGTTTTCATGTGCGCTCCTGGGGTTTGACGGACAGATTGTTGTCGGACTGCTGTTAGGATAAAAAGTACCCGACTATAAAATTATAACTCCCGCCGGAGCGGGAGTTTCACATTATTTATAATATGGGGGTCGACTTCGGCTTTTCAAGGCCAGCGATTAGCCAAACCAGCGGTGGAACATCAGTTTGATGTAGTCCACCATGCGGCTGAAGATCCCGCCTTCTTTCACTTCATTCATGACAACCAGTGGCCGTTGATCGATGGTTTTACCATCCAACTGGAAGTTAATCATCCCGACAACCTGGTTTTTCGCCAGTGGTGCATGGATTTCTGGAGTATTCAGAACATAGCTGGCTTTCAAGTCTTTCATTCGGCCAC
>NZ_JBLWEX010000227.1:0-18500 GCF_048323875.1 Yersinia sp. LJYL362 | reverse complement strand
CACTGCCTGTCATATCAGCATAAACCAGGGTATTACCAAATGGCTGGACCTTAAGAACATCTTTATAGGTGATATCACCCGCATCGATAGAGTCACGAACCCCACCGCCACTCATCACCGCAAAATCAGCACCCGCACGTTCCATTTGTGCCGCCAATAGCAACCGCGCCAGATTGGTTTGGTCGAAACGCACTTTGCTGCGATCCCCTTCCAACTTACCACTCACACTACCCACTTTGACATCCAGCTGCGCTTTGCCCTGTTGTTCAAATGGTGTCAGCAGTTTCAGCATTGACGGGTCTTGAGCAATCTCTTGCGTATAAAAGATGCGCTCACTGGTGCCATCAGCTTTCTCTACTTTTTTCTTCAAATTGATTGGGATTAACTGATAGCTCACTAACTTCAACTCGCCATTACGGAATTTGAAATCTGCCCGCCCCACATATTTACCCCATTCATGCGCCTGTACTATCCACGTACCATTCTGCCGATCTGGGGCACAAGGCGTACCTGGCACATAATCAGCCTGCTTATGGTTCTCACTGGCCATACAGACCGGATCTTGTGAGTGCCCCCCCACAATCATATCCAGATAGCCCGCCGGTAAACTGCGCGCCATCTCGACATCACCCGGCGCATTCGACCCGTGTTTGCCATCATCATAATGGCCCATATGAGTCGCCGCGATGATAATGTCAGGCTTTTCAGTTTTTCTCAGTTGCTCGACAACTTGCTTTGCTTCTGTCGCAGGCACGCGGAATTCGATATCGGTGAAATACTCAGGATTGCCGATCTTAGCGGTATCATCGGTGGTTAAACCAATTACGGCGATTTTCACACCTTGCTTATCAAACAAGGCGTAAGGTTTGAATAATCGCTGTTGGGTGCTTTTCTGATAAATATTGGCTGATAATAATGGGAAAGTGGCCCATTTCTCCTGCTGGCGCAGCACACTCAGTGGATTATCGAACTCATGGTTGCCGATAGCCATTGCATCATAACCGACCAAATTCATACCGCGAAAATCAGGCTCAGCATCCTGTAAATCAGATTCCGGAACACCGGTATTGATATCCCCACCGGAGAGCAACAACAAGCTTCCCCCTTCTGCGGCAACTTGCTTACGAATGTCATCAACTAAGGTTTTCTGTGCCGCCAGACCATATTCGCCGTGGTCATTTTGCCAGAAGTGGCCATGATGGTCATTGGTGTGCAGTATGGTGATATCGTAAGTTTTATCTTTTTCCCAGGCGGCAGCCCATCCCGGTGCAAACGCCAGCGACACAGCTAAAGCAGCTGCTGTGGTCGATAATGAAAAACGCATCGCAAATCTCCATGTTGTCGTTAAAACCAGCCCGTTCAGTGCCAGTTTAATGAGTAAAAATGGGGTGACACATACCAATATCATGATAAATCAAGATCATACTGTGACAGAGTTCGTATTGTAGTCTGATGATCTATCGGTGAATTTCAGAATATTTGAATATATATCAAATTGTATCTGCTGTAGTAAAAATCATTCGATCTGCATAATATGTATTCATTACCAATATATTATTAACAGTGATAATTATTAGGCGAATACTCACTATGACCGATCGTTCTGAGACGGAACTCCCTCCCTCCGTCAATACCCAACCCTTCGATAATACCAAGGTAAAGCGCACATCATTTTCCATCTTGGGTGCGATCAGCGTATCTCACTTACTTAACGATATGATCCAGTCGCTGATTCTGGCGATTTATCCTTTATTACAAGCTGAATTTTCTCTGAGTTTTGCGCAGATAGGATTAATCACCCTCACTTACCAACTGACCGCCTCATTATTACAGCCACTTATTGGTCTCTATACCGATAAGCATCCGCAGCCCTATTCACTGCCAATTGGCATGGGTTTCACCTTATCAGGTATCTTGCTGCTTGCGGTTGCCACGACTTTCCCGGTGGTTTTACTGGCAGCGGCATTAGTCGGAACCGGTTCTTCGGTCTTCCACCCAGAATCCTCCCGCGTAGCCCGTATGGCATCCGGTGGCCGCCACGGTATGGCTCAGTCTATTTTTCAAGTGGGAGGCAACTTCGGCAGCGCTCTCGGCCCACTATTAGCCGCTATCCTTATTGCACCTTACGGTAAAGGCAATGTAGGTTGGTTTTCACTCGCGGCACTGCTGGCTATTGTGGTGCTGTTGCAGGTCAGTAAATGGTATCAGCAACAACAAAGAGCAACCTATGGCAAAGTAGTAAAAGTCTCATCGGCCAAAATACTGCCTAAAAAGACGGTTATTAGCGCGTTAGTTATCTTGATGGTACTGATATTCTCTAAATACTTCTATTTGACCAGTATCAGCAGCTATTACACCTTTTATCTGATGCATAGGTTCGGTGTTTCGGTACAAAATGCCCAAATACATTTGTTTGTGTTCTTATTTGCCGTTGCAGCAGGAACCATTATTGGCGGGCCTCTTGGTGATAGGATAGGTCGAAAGTATGTTATTTGGGGGTCAATATTGGGCGTTGCGCCATTTACCCTTATTTTACCCTACGTTTCTCTGTATTGGACCGGGGTTTTAACCGTGATCATTGGCCTTATCCTCGCCTCTGCCTTCTCGGCAATACTGGTGTATGCGCAAGAGCTTATTCCGGGGAAAGTGGGCATGGTATCTGGTCTATTCTTCGGTTTTGCTTTCGGTATGGGGGGTTTAGGTGCGGCTGTACTAGGGTATGTTGCTGATTTAACCAGTATTGAGCTGGTTTATCAAATATGCGCCTTCTTACCATTACTGGGGATAATTACGGTCTTCCTGCCTAATATAGAAGATAAGTAATAGTAATAACCTTATAATCCCGACTGAGATATGTGTTTCAGTTGGGAGATTTCCCTGCGTAATAGAGACAGAAACAGCAAATCCCTCACAAACAACCACTTCAAACAATTTCCATGCCAAAGCTGACTTTTATCGATAAAAAATGAATTTTTATCGCGCATTGATCGCATAAATGCAATAAACTGATGTTATTGCTGTGAAATGCTTGCCGCCCTGCCGAACTAGAAGGAGTCTGGATGCACCACTCAACACCCTTAATTACCACGATCGTCGGAGGCCTTGTTCTCGCCTTCCTCTTGGGCTCCTTGGCTCACCGCCTGCGCATCTCACCACTGGTGGGGTACCTTGCCGCAGGGGTGCTGGCCGGGCCATTCACGCCAGGTTTCGTTGCTGATACCTCATTAGCACCAGAACTGGCTGAAATTGGTGTTATCTTGTTGATGTTTGGTGTCGGACTTCACTTCTCACTTAAAGACCTCCTCGCAGTAAAAGCCATCGCCATACCCGGTGCTGTGGCACAAATTGCCGTTGCCACCTTACTCGGAATGGGACTGTCTCATTTATTAGGCTGGGATTTGATGACGGGTTTTGTCTTCGGTCTTTGTCTATCAACAGCAAGTACCGTGGTATTACTGCGAGCTCTAGAAGAACGGCAACTCATAGATAGCCAGCGGGGGCAAATTGCTATCGGCTGGTTGATTGTCGAAGATTTGGCGATGGTACTCACATTGGTGCTATTACCCGCCTTTGCCGGCGTGATGGGTAACGAAACCACCAGTCTCAGCCAGTTATTCACTGAACTAGCAATAACCATCGGTAAAGTCATTGCCTTCATTACGCTGATGATTGTTGTCGGTCGTCGTTTGGTCCCCTGGATACTGGCTAAAACCGCCAGTACCGGTTCCCGTGAGCTATTTACCTTGGCAGTGCTGGTATTAGCGCTTGGTATTGCTTACGGCGCTGTAGGGCTGTTCGACGTATCCTTTGCTCTCGGTGCATTCTTCGCAGGAATGGTATTGAATGAATCAGAGCTCAGCCACCGTGCGGCGCAAGATACCTTACCGCTACGTGATGCATTCGCCGTACTGTTCTTCGTTTCAGTTGGGATGTTATTCGACCCAATGATTTTGCTACGTGAACCATTAGCTGTACTGGCTTCACTAGCTATCATTATCTTCGGCAAATCAGCCGCAGCGTTTATATTAGTGCGCATGTTTGGTCACTCAAAACGTACAGCACTCACCATTTCTGTCAGCCTGGCGCAAATCGGTGAATTTGCCTTTATTCTCGCCGGGCTTGGAATTTCTCTCGGTTTAATGTCTGAGCATGGCCGTAATCTGGTGCTGGCGGGCGCAATTCTATCAATTATGCTCAACCCGCTACTGTTTACACTATTGGATCGCTATTTGGCTAAAAACGAGACGATGGAAGATCTGATTCTGGAAGAGGCAGTCGAAGAGGAAAAGCAGATCCCGGTAGATTTGTGCAATCATGCACTATTAGTCGGTTATGGTCGGGTGGGGAGTTTATTAGGTGCAAAACTGCACGCGGAAGGTATTCCATTAGTGGTCATTGAGAACTCTCGACCAAGAGTTGAAGCGCTACGTGAACAAGGTATTAATGCGGTATTAGGTAATGCTGCAAGTGCAGATATTATGTCGCTGGCTCGTTTGGATTGTGCTCGTTGGTTATTACTGACCATACCGAATGGCTACGAAGCTGGTGAAATTGTCGCCTCCGCCAGAATTAAACGGCCAGATCTTGAGATAATTGCTCGCGCGCATTATGACGACGAAGTGGTTTATATCTCGGATCGTGGCGCGAACCAGGTTGTGATGGGCGAACGTGAAATTGCCAACAGTATGCTTAATATGTTGAAGATAGAAACGCTGACCGAAGAAGACAAACGCCCGCTTTGCCCAATTTAAAAACATCTCAGTGTTCATAACTGATGTTCTATATCCAATAGATTTCAAGCTGCAGGAAGGCGGCAAACAAGAGAATCCCGATGAGCTTACACCAGTAAGTGATTCGGGTGAATGAGAGCAGCCAACACACCTGCAGCTTGAAAGATGACGGATATATTATCTTTCCCAGTACGACTCTTCTAAACTGTCTTCCCGCTCAGGCAAACCACGCGTCAAACGCGGTGAATGCTGATTCAGCACTTGATAACTAACCCGATTGGCATATTTACACACTTGCGCCAATGAAGAGTAACTCAGGTAGCTACGTACATGTTTGCTAGAGTTAGGAACATTGCTACGATGAAAACCATTGGCAGCAATGTCATGCAGCACCGCCGATAAAGCACCATCCCCTGCCCCATTAGTATTCATTATTTTCTCTGGGCCGCCCATATAAGGGGCAATATGAGAATAAATCCGTAATGGGTTATCACAATGCTCTTTACGCATCGCGCGGCTGAATTCATACAAGTTAAATTCAGCAATCGCACCGGGTAATAATGGGTGCTGAGTTTGGCGCTTATTAGCCTCTTCCGTATAGCCCGCCATATAAAGGCCATTAGGGCCAGCGGTACAAAGCACTAAATCAACCCAGTTCAAGGCCATATCTGAGGCCATCAGCGGATCATTAAGCCCCGTCAGTTCATAAGCTTCATCTTCATTCATCGCTACTATAGAGACGTTCTCTTTAAGAAAATCACGCCACCACTGTGGATTATCTGCAATAACGTATTTTGTCCCTAGTGTCATCACGACAGGAACATTATATTTCTTCGCATAACTGATAGCTTGCATCGTCGCTTCAGGCATTGGTTCGCCCGGCTTACAACGCACCAAATAAGCGGTAAGAACCAATGCCGATGCCCCTGCGATAATATCTTCAGGGATACTTTCCGGTCGTAGTTGATTCATTTGACCGGGACTGATCGCAAAGGTGCGCTCGCCATTATCCGTAATGAGAGTGAAACAGCGACCAATCGCACCATCAACTGCCTGTAAATAGTTCAAATCAGTGCGACTAGAGGTATTACACAGATAACGATAGGCATAACTACCAATTTTGATATTGCTACACATCGTACCTAATAAAATAGAGCGGTCATCAGCCAAAACAGAATAATTGTGCAACGTATTACCAATGGTTCCCCCCGCAAACTCATGCGTTATTAACCCCTTGGCGGTCAGTTCCTGATAAAGGTGTTCAGCAACATCATCCTCGATAACCAAAGAATGCCCCTGACTAAGACCATAACGCGTAATAAAATCCTCATCGACCTTCGCTTCAATATCAACTAGCGTCTGATCAATGCCTACAATATACGACGTGCTCACTTCATTTTCTGTCTGAGCCGGTTGCAATAAAGGGTCACGAGCATTAACAGGAAAATAGTGCTTAGATTTTCGTTTACCAGGAAATTTCATTGTCGTTTATTACAAAATTAGGGATGAAAAGATAGGGGGATTTTAGCACAGCTGACTAAGTATTCAGCGAATATAACCATTTGGATTAGATTGCTGCCAATTCCATGCATCTTTTAGCATGTCAGTTAAGTTTCTTTTGGCATTCCAGGCTAATTCCTTAAAAGCAAGCTCGGGGCTGGCCCAACACTCAGCAATATCGCCAGGGCGACGAGCCACAATTTCATAAGGAATTTTTTTGCCTGATATCCGCTCAAACTCTGCAATCATCTCAAACACTGAATGCCCAACACCGGAGCCAAGATTATAAGCCTTAAAACCCTGCTTCAGGTTATTAAGCGCACAAAGATGCCCTTCTGCAAGATCCATAACATGGATATAATCCCGAACACCGGAACCATCAACGGTAGGATAATCATTACCATACACAGCTAACTTGGGAAGTTTACCAATTGCCACTTGAGTAATGAATGGTAGTAAGTTACTTGGCTTCCCATTTGGATCTTCGCCAATTAGCCCTGATGTATGAGCACCAACAGGATTAAAATACCGCAGCGCTCTTATAGAGAAATCAGGATAAGCAAAAGCGAAATCTTTCAATATCTGCTCAACCATGACCTTTGATGAACCATAAGGATTTGTAGTTCCGCCAATACGTGCATCTTCAGTCAGGGGAACAAACTCAGGATCACCGTATACTGTCGCAGAAGAGCTAAATATTAACTTTTTTACGCCAGAGATAGCCATTTCTTCAAGCAAAATAATCGAGCCGGTGACATTGTTTTGGTAATATTCAATGGGTTTGACTACTGACTCGCCCACTGATTTCAAACCTGCAAAATGAATAACAGAATCAATTTTATGTTCAGAAAATATCTTCTTAAGGCAATTTCTATCTAATATATCACCTTGATAAAAAACGGGTCTGCGGCCTGTAATTTTAGATACACGTAACAATGATTCAGCAGAAGCATTAGATAAATTATCTAATACAACAACATTTTCACCATTCTCTAATAGTGTCAGTACCGTGTGCGATCCAATATAACCTGCACCACCCGTTACTAAAATAGTCATAACTCACCTATTAAATTTAAGAAATAAAGCATATCTATCATCCAAGAATAATTTTCCTACATTTATCTTTCACATTATTTATATCAAATTTATTCTTTTGCTTCTGAGCTGCTTTATAGAATGAATCATAGTTTGAAAATACAGTATTAAGAGCGGAATCTAATTCCTCTATCGTATTACCAATTAAGATGCCATTTTTATCGACGACCTCACTGCAACCACCGACGTCACTCAAAATAACCGGTAGACTGGCACTGGTAGCCTCAATTGCGGCCATAGGTAAACCTTCACTTTCTGATGTTAATACAAATACATCATACTCATGAAATCTGTCAAATCCTTTGATTTCACCATAAAAATGAATATTGTCATAACTAGAATATTCTTTCTTAAGATCTTGATAATACTCCCCGTCACCAACGATATCGAGGTCAAATTTAGGGTTAGCAGCGGCGACTTTTAAGATTAAATCAGGACGTTTGGGATAGGCTAATCGGCATACATAAATAATTTTATTTTGGCATGGACGGTCAGGTCGCTCAGTTAGTGGTGTTATCGCATTAAGCTGGGTTATTATTTTCTCAGGTTTAATTCCAATAATTTTAATTGCTTTATCTGCATCACTTTGAGAAACACACCATACGACATCTGTGATGTATGATAGTAGTTTTTCAATATAACAAAATATGAATTTGAGTACATTACCATTGTAAATACATGACCATCCGTGAGAAACATACACCCCACGGAAACGTAGGAATAAACGGGCCAACCTACTATAAAGACCGGCATTGGCAGAACTGGAAACAACAATATCAATCTTATTTTCTTTAAGCGTCTTGTACAAAACGTAGATGGCCTTAATACTAGCCATTTTTCTTATCTCTGGAATAATAACGATTTTGTCACAGACAATAGTTTCAGTTAACCAGCCCGGTTCAGAAGTTATTAAAATAATCTTACAATCGTCTTTAAGTAGTTTGACTTGCTCCAAAACCCAACCTTGAGCACCACCAATGATTGATTTAGTAATTACAAATGCAATATTCTTCATATTAATTCCATAAACAATAAAATGCAAATATTCCTAGAGAGTAACTTTAAGCCGTTAGTGAACAATAACGTTTTTTGCATTTTCGCCGTGAGCCTTTTGCCAAACAACATCACAGATGCCATCTGTTGGTTGAAACCCTGTAGGTGCTTCTAATAATAAAGAACGGATACGTTCGTAATTAAAGTCATTACAGGCAGTTTCAATTTTGTTCAGCAGAGTATTCAAATTGTCCCAATCAAGCATAACTTCAGTTGCAGTCATAATTCGAGGATGATAGGTATGCTGTACGGAATCACCAATAAGTAACTCTTCGTATAACTTTTCTCCAGGCCGTAATCCTGATATTTCAATCGCGATATCGCCATCAGGATTTTCTTCACTCTTAATAGAAAGGCCCGAAAGATTAATCATTCGCTTGGCCAAATCAATAATTTTAACAGGATCGCCCATATCTAATACAAAAACATCGCCGCCGTGTCCCATAGCACCAGCTTGAATAACAAGTTGAGCAGCTTCAGGAATAGTCATAAAGTAGCGAATAATATCTTTATGTGTAAGAGTGATTGGGCCACCCTCTGCAATTTGTTTCTTAAAGAGAGGAACAACAGAACCAGACGATCCAAGCACATTACCAAAACGAACCATACAAAATTTTGTTTTATTTTGTTCTGTCGATAATGCCTGCAACACAAGTTCGGCCATTCTTTTGGTAGCCCCCATGGTGTTGGTTGGCCGTACAGCTTTGTCCGTGGAAATTAAAACAAATTTCTCAACCTCAGATTTTATTGCTGCTTTAGCACAATAAAGCGTACCGAATATATTATTTCTTACTCCCTCTATCACGTTGTTTTCGACAAGAGGTACATGCTTATAGGCTGCGGCATGATAAACAGTATTTACATGGAAGCTAGACATTATCTGAACTAACCGTTTTTCACTTTGTACAGACCCAAGTAATGCAACAAATTCTGTCTCAATTTTATTATTTTTACATATTGCTGCTATTTCATTTTCTATGGAATAAAGCGAAAACTCAGAAATATCAAAAAGAATTAATAAACTTGGTTTCTCAACAATAATCTGACGACATAGCTCAGAGCCTATTGACCCTCCAGCGCCAGTCACCATCACCACTTTCCCAGTAATATTTTTAGCTAACAGTTTTTCATCTGGTACGACTGGATCTCGCCCCAGCAACTCTTCGATAGAAACTTTCTTTAAGCTGCTTATTTGTGCTCGACCTTCAACCAAATCAGACATTCCCGGAATAGATAAAACTTCACAAGAGAGATTTTCGAGTTTATTGACAACTGCTCGACGCTGACTTTGGCTAACACTGGGCATAGCCAGTAATACTTTCTTAATGCCATAGCGCCCAATTAAATATTCAAGTTTTTCTGAAGGATAAACTGTGACACCATGAATAACAGCTTTATGTAACTTAGGATTATCATCAACAAAAGCAATAGGGAAATATTCACTGGCTTGCATTAGAGCGGGTAATAATTGCCTTCCAGAAGCGCCCGCACCATATATAACAACGGGAATCTGTCCTCTAACACCATAATTTAATAGCATCCTAAAAAACAACCGAGAGCCGCAAATAAGCACTAATGAGAAAATAAAGAACATGACAGAGACTGTTCTTGGTAAATATACTCCTAAGAAATAAGATCCAAGAACAAGTAAACCAGAAGAAAGAACAACACCTACGAGCACAATACTGACAATCTTAGCACTGACATAACGTAATACTGTTCGATATAAACCCAATCTTACATATACAAAAAGTGTCGGTGGTATAATTGCAGCTAAAGCAACCCATTGCTCAATGCTGGTAAAGGGACTATCTACGTCCAGTCGTACCCAGAAAGCCCCCCAGTATGCTAGAACAATTAGAATCGTATCTAACAATAGCATAATAATTCGTTTAACAGGTCTTGGCAAAGATAATAAAAATACGAGAAGCATATAATACCAACCCTAATAAGGAATACACGGTTTTACGCAGTATTCATTCAGCTCAATTATCCAGTCACAAATTAAAATCGATTAATTATTATTAATTCCGGCATTAAGTTTATAATCAATGTATAAAATAGGAGTATAGGAAATAATGAGTGCTATTATTGGATTGACTATATTAAGCCCTACCAATAATGCAATAGGAAATAGCCAAATTATATTTATAGCAATTGTTGATAAAGTCACAGGTAAATGACGTTTAAATTTTCTGGACGCAATTTGATAGCCATGGCTTCGGTGAGCTTCATAAACCTTAAAACCACCAAGAACACGACGTACCAAGGTCCATGTTGCATCAACAATAAATACGCCTAATAGTATTAGCCAACAAAAGAAAAATTTTGTTTCTATCCAACCAGCACTTATTGCTAAAGAACCGATCATTAACCCCAGAAAACCACTTCCTGCATCGCCCATAAATATCTTAGCTGGCGGGAAATTCCAAAGTAAAAAACCTAAAACAGTGCACACAAGCAACCAAAGAACCAGATAACTATTCAGTTCAATGTAATCTCCACTTATATAATAAATGACAATCATCCCGATACAAGCGATTATCGCCTCTGCGCTTGCCAAGCCATCAATACCATCCATAAAGTTATAGAGATTTAGCATCCACACTAAAAATAACAAACCAAATAAGCTGCCAAAGATTCCCAAGTCAATAATAAAATCTGAAACTTTTAAGACAGGGAAACCACCTAAGCAAAATAGTAAAAATGCCGCAGCGGAAAAATGAGCCAAAAGACGCCAGCGAGCGGCAATATGCCCATGGTCATCCCAAAAGCCAACCAGAGCTATTACCCCGCCAGATACGATTAGCCCTACCGCCGATAAAATAGGAAGATAGCCCAAGAAATAGAAAAGAATCATACCAATAAGGAAACTGATAACGATAGCAACCCCCCCGCCCCTTGGGGTCGGGGTTACATGTGAGCTGCGAGAGTTAGGAGTATCAATAATATTATTCTTTAATGCATAGAGCCGTAATAAATATGTCAATCCTACTGATGCAAGAAAGAATATTGTTAGTAAAAAAATGAAAGTTAGCATTTCGAGCCCCAAACTTTTCCTAACAGTAGAAATTATAAAAACATTTCGTTGTTCTTAACATATCTAGCTTAACAATTATTTTTTAAATTGAGTGTAAATGGATAACCAACGTTCAATTATCGTCTCAATGGAGTTTGTTTGTATAATTCGATCTCTCGCTTTATTACCTAATATTTCTTTTTCATTATCAGATAGTTTTATCATTTTATTTATTGCTTGAGATAAACTATTAGGGTCTTTTATCGGGACAATCGAACCGCAATCTCCTAATGCCTCGGTTATACCTCCAGCATCAGTTGCAACGATAATTTTCTTGCATGCCATCGCTTCAGTAATAACAAGCGGAAAACCTTCCCATTCAGAAGAGAGCACAAAGATATCAGCAGCACACATTAATTGTCGTATATCATTTCTTTGTCCAATAAATGTTACATATTTATCAATGCCAAACTCTTTGGACATATTCTTAAGATAACCGTCAAGATGACCGGTTCCAACAATAAATAGCTGAGGAAAACTTTGTAAGCTACGGTCTTTAATAAGTAAAGAAAAGGCTGTTAGTAAGTTTGGATAATCTTTTGCTTCTGTTAGCCGCCCTACGCTGAGAAGTATTGGAGTATCATTAAATATACCTAGTTCTGACCGTTTTGCCTTCCTCTCATCCATTGAAAAATCAAACTGCGAAGCATCAATACCATTTGAAACAACAATCATTCTACCAGGACTTGAGGCACCCTTACGAATGAAGGAATCAACTGCATCTTGACTAACATTGGTCGACAGGGAAGCAAGTTTGTCAGTATATTTATATGCCAACATCCTCAATGAGCTTCCTTCATTAGTATTATGTGCTGTACATATTAAAGCTGGTATTTTCGTAATAAAACGCAGTGTTCTGGCAAATAAATTCGCATGAAACATATGGCTGTGTACAATATCAGGTTTGAATTTTTTTATTATTTTTTTAACTTCAAATAACCCTTTAAATAGACTAAAAGGAGTCTTTTTTAGCTTTAATTCATTTAATTGAATACCATCATTGGGTCTAACTAATGTTTCGCCAGTTAGCGAAACAATCATTACGTTATGCCCTGCCTCATACATTTTATTAGCGATCAAGACAGTTTGTTTCTCAGCTCCTCCCATGCCAAGCCCTGTAATAATATATAATAAATTCACTGAAACCTCTTGTTATTTTATTTGAATGTTTATACTAAACCATTATACTTACAATTTTTCTAATTGACTAATGACTAATGACTAATGACTAATGACTAATGACTAATGACTAATGACTAATGACTAATGACTAATGACTAATGACTAATGAAGTAAACATCCGCTGAAGTTTAATTTTAAATATTTTCTATTAAACTTTTCCATTTATCACCTATTGCAGCTTCTATTTTATATTTTTCTGCATTCTTTAATGACCAGAGTGACATAGATTCTCTTAAGTCATCGTCATTCATAAGTAAAATTAGTTGCCGAGCAAAAGCATCGCTATCAGCAAATGGAATAAGGAAACCATCTTCATTGTTAGTAATCAACTCAGAAGGGCCGGTATCACAATCATATGCAATTATTGGTAACCCACTGGCTTTTGCTTCAAGTAACACCATGGGAAAACCTTCAAAACGCGATGTCATTACATAGATACCAGACTGGTCATATAAATCGCTCACATGAGGAGTTGATGGAAGTAATTTTACATTTTTTAAGTTTAATATTTTTATCTTATCTAATAACAATTGCTTATCCTCTCCATCACCAGCAATGATAAGGTCCCAATTATTATTATTTTCTTCAACCTTAGCCCAAATATCTAATAAAAGATCAAAACCTTTCTGATAAGAAAGACGACCTAGAGCTAAAATTTTTTGGGAGTGTTTCGTTGTTAATTTATTTTTTGACTCAAAAGGTAATGGGTTGGGTATTGATATTATTTTTTCAGGATATTTATTTTTTTCTAACCAATAGTCGCGATCTTTCTCTGTTAGAGTGACAACTGCATCGGAATATTTGGCTGCTATTTTTCTAGCCAGTTTACGTGATTTTATATTCAGATTACTTTTATAGTTAAAATGCTCCCATGATATATGCTTTATCTTGGTACCTAATAATGCAGTAGTGCTAAATAATGCTAACATTGTGTCAACATCAATCAGAACGTCGATTGATTCATCTAGTAAGATACGACGTAACTTAGAAACAACCGAAACATAGGCCAGTGAAAAACGTCTTTTTTCATCAAAAAGTGAGACTAATTTTATATTCTCGTCGACAGAAAATTTAGGTGGCATATTGCCACTTAAACTGATAATAACAACCTGGTAGCCATTTTTACCAAGATAGTTAGCAAGTGCTATGCTGACTCGCTCAGTTCCACCGGTATGACTTATATCACCACCAAAGAAAGCGATTTTTTTCATAAAATCTCTTATTATCTTTTAATTTTTCGGATTATTACACCAGGTAATGTAACCACTCGTACTAAAAGAGATGATTTATTATGATCAATATATTCCGCATCCATCATAACGAGAGCCTGGTTAATTCTTAAAACAGATTTTACAAAATCTAACGGACGAGATAACCATATTTTAAATGGTATATTTTCTAATAGGGCTTTACGCGAAATATAATGACCTACAGCATGTTTTTTTATAGATGATTTACTTAATCTATTAGTCTGATCATCATCAAAGAAAATACCCACGTGAATTGAGCTATAATAAAAAAAATACTCTTTAGATACTGTGCTATAAAACCAAATTTCCGGAATAAATTTTATATTTTCGTTTATTGGATACAAATACTTCTTTAATATTTTAGTTTTAAAAAAATCAATTCTTTCGCCACGAAGACCTGATCGAAACTCGTCAAACCATGAGCTTTCATCATCGCGCCCATATAAATACAAGCTATCAGGTTTCATCTTATTTGAATTCATCGAAATTGCTCGTATACCGATAATTGATTCGTCGTCAAACACGTCTCTTATTGAAAGTAAATTATTAATTGAACCAGTAGCAAGAATGTCATCAGAATCAACTCCAATAAAATACTCTCCCTTAGCATTTTCAACGGCTCTATTCCAGGATGCTTGTTTTCCACTATTATTTTGATATATATACTTTATCTTTAATTTATTTTCGTTTTGAAACTCTTTAACTATATTGGCCGTATCATCTGTCGATCCATCATCAATGATTAGCCATTCAATATCATCTCTATGTTGTTCTAAAATTGAGAGATAGCAACGTTTTAGCACATGTGATCTATTGAAAGTAGGTGTAAATATAGTAACCAGCGTCATTTTATTTTTTCACCTCTTTTTCGACAGATGAAATAAGCCTGAAAAATAACTTATTTTTAATCAGGTAATATAAAATAGGTTTTAGCTTCCCCGAGTGGAGTATCGGTTTCATTGAAACAATAGCATAAGATTTATTAAAACTGTCTAGTGCTCTTATTTTATTATAATGATAAATCCTAGCACACTTTGAAACATGTGAAATAAAGACGCTGGCTAAGACGACAGCCCAGTATTTATTTTTATGTTTTAAGTATTTATCCCTAAATCTTACCAATCCGAATTCACTGTCATCCAAGTCTGATATATTCAGATTTTTAGTAATACTACTCGATATCTGCCTATATTTGACAATTAAATCTTTACACTCGAATATTGATTTACATTTATCAATCAGTATAGGCAATAATAATTGATCTTCAAATCGCCGTCCCACATCAAAAAGCATTCCATCAAAAATATTTTTTCTAAAAACACATCGCCAGACATAAAACATCTCACTTTCAGCTATTTTTAATTTCACATGGTCAAGACGATCAATAGTAAATTTATTTACTTTTATTAACTCAAATACATGTTCTTTATCATCGAAAAACTCAGAGTAATTGAAAACCATACCATCTGGTGAATTCTCTAGAATAATTGTCTTAATTGAGCTATAAATTCCATCACACCAAATATCATCAGCATCTAAGAAAGTAATATATTTCCCTGTCGAAACCGACACTCCCATATTCCTCACAACAGATATACCTGTATTTTCTTGTGCAAGATAAACAAAATCATATCTTTCACGGTATTTCTGTATTATATCGTCAGAATGATCTGTTGAACCATCATTAATAATTATAACTTCTAATGTATTATCCCATTGGACAAATACAGAGCTTAGACATGCATCAAGATATTGTTCTGCATTAAATACAGGTATAATCAAAGAGAGCAGTTTTTTATTATCCATTTTTATTTCTCGAAAGAATTTCAAACAATAATTTCTTTCTCTTAAGAATAAGAATTAAGCATATGAATGATAAAGTTTCAATAAAAATAATTGAAAGCACTCCACCCCATGCGCCATACATAGATGCAAGATATGCACAAAGAGGAATATGAATCACTGCTGAAATCATGGGCAAAATAGTGTAGGATTTCTTATGCCCGTGGGGGAGTAAAATATAATTACCTAGTACAGTAGACTGTATGACTAACAAATAAACCGGAGAGAATAAAATCAGTAAGGTTGATACTTCTGAATATTCATGTCCAAACATAATTTTGGTAATTAGTTTAGAAAAGACAATAACAAATATAGTTATGATTATACATAATGCACCTTGCCAATAAAAAATTTTTCTAATTAAAGCATACGCTTCATCTTTTTTATTGACTAATAATGAATTTATTCTCGGATAAAATGCATTTCCTAAAACGAGAAAAACACCAAGGATAGCACCTTTGACTCTATCTGCTGCCGTGAATATACTGACTTCATAGACATTGCTGAATATGCCAATAATAATTGTAGTGCTCATGGTATAAAGGCTGATAGAAAGTGTGGCGCAAAATATCGGAAACGAATCTTTTAGAGTATATGCTACCCTCAGACTAGAAAAGCTAACTACCCTAACTAATTTTTTCCGGTATATATATATTATTGCTATTATACCTGCCAGTAAATTCATTGATGATTGAATCATTACGGCATATTTAACATCTGCATCACTATGAACAAATATAAAAAATAATGGCAACATTGATAACTTTGCAACTATCATTAAATTAGTCACCACGGACAGTTTTTCTATTCCTTGGAAAAACCACACTGGCATCAGTGTCGTCCCTATTAACATGAGTACTGTATAAATTAACTCACGCTGAATCACTGCATGTGAATTTGTAGCAAGAAGTAAAACTACTATTACAATTGAAACTAAGCATAATATAGATTTTGATATGAGCGTTTCAAAGAAAATCTTAGATATATATTCTGGGTCATCTTGGTGTTCAGCTATTTTTTTTGACGCTGATAAATTAAATCCAAAATCAATTAAAATAACAAAATATTGAGCTAATGAAAGTGTAAGACTGTAGACACCGAAACCTTCAACTCCTAAGACACGAGTCAGATAGGGTAACGTTAAAAGTGGAATAATATAATTACTCCCTTGTAACAAAAGCAAAGAAAAAATATTTCTCCGTAACACTGACATTTAAATTTCCAGCTATTGGGTTAAATTACATTTTCATGAGAGTTTAGTCTATTTGTTAACTACCCCATAAAGTGAAATATCTTTCGCACCCGAAATCTACAGAAATACAGGCCTAAATCAAAATCAAGACACGCTACCGCCCTTGGCTCACAGCTACCAATGCACTGTTTTCTCATTTTATGATGTAGCTCAATTAAAAAATCAAACTACAATAGTGAGTTACAAAAACATTTACATATCTTTTTTATAAAAATGTAATTCTCATACATCTAAATAGGCATTACAAGCAAAAGGGCCAGGTAAAAATATGTATTGATGTATCATTCAGGTAACGATCAATACATAAAAAATCATGAACGATAGGGTAATAAACTAATCTATTGTTTTACCAACTGTTCTAAAAGGTCTATATGTGCCTTGTCATCGTTCAGCGCGGGGATATATTCAAACTTCTCACCGCCAGCATGTAAGAAAATCTCTCGATTTTGTTCTTTGATTTCTTCCAGTGTTTCCAGGCAGTCAGCAGAAAAACCGGGGCATATCAACTGAATATGTTTAACACCCTGAGAAGGTAGACTTTTTAAGGTTTCGTCAGTATATGGAGTTAACCACGGCTCGCGACCAAAACGTGATTGATATGTCATCATGATTTGCTCTGCCGGTAAGGCTATTTCAGCACGTAAAGCGCGACTGGTTTCTTCACAGCGTTGTGGGTAGTCATCCCCTAATTGCGCATAGCGTTTAGGAATACCGTGAAAAGACAGGACTAATCTGTCTGGTTTACCATGTTGCACAAAAGAGTTTTCAACACTTTGTTTTAGCGCTGAAATATAGGCAGGGTGCTCAGCATAATCACGGATAAAAGAAATCGACGGTAAACAGCGATAACCTTTCAAAATACGGGCAACAGCATCCCAGACGGCCGCACTGGTCGAGCAAGAATATTGCGGATAAAGCGGTAATACCACCAGCTTGGTTACACCTTGCGCCAATAGTTTATCAATAGCACCTGGCAGATTCGGTGAGCCATAACTCATCCCTAACTCTACAGGGATATCGGGCATACGGGCGGCTAACGCTTTTTGTTGCCGGCGGCTATAGACCAATAAAGGCGAACCTTCTTCCATCCAGACAGATTGATACAGTTTTGCCACGCGCGGGGATCGAATCGGTAAAATTACTCCACGTAGCAAAGGCCACCACAACCATGGTGAAGTATCAACTACCCGGCGATCACTCAAGAACTCAGCCAGATAGCGTTTTACTGCTTGCGGTGTCGGGGCATCCGGTGTTCCCAGATTAACCATCAGTACGCCAAGCTTGCTTTGCTTCATGCAGGAGTCCTTATTGTGTATTAAGCCGCTTATTCAAACCGACAAATATATTTCAGCTGTTCTGTAAAATAATAAAGGCGACCTCAGGCCGCCTTGACTATCTTACCATCCAGAATTAACCGAGAATAGTCGCCAGTTCCGCACTGACTTCTGCTACTTTACGGGTTCCGTCCAGTTTAAAATATTGTGTGTTACCTGCATCAGCTTCTTTACGATAGTAAG
>NZ_JBLWEX010000226.1:0-18457 GCF_048323875.1 Yersinia sp. LJYL362 | reverse complement strand
ACCATTGAGGTGATGTGCCACCCTGCCTTTATAGACAAAATTCTGATGACCAGCGGTTACTGCTATCCACGACTTACTGAGTTGGAAGTATTGACGTCGTCAGCATTAAAGCAATCTATCACCGATCGTGGTTACCGTTTGGGATCGTATTTGGACTGTTAAATTCGAGTTTGTACGAGTGCCAATTAACTTATTAATTTCATTATCAAAAAAGGGTAATAAGTAGCCGCTATTATTACCCTCACCTCTAAAGAACGGGCTATTTTCGCTGACTGACCTTTATCTTCAGTGGCTGATAATACTGCGGATCAAAGGTTGATAGTGACAAATTGACCAAGGTGTTATTGCTATGTATTTCGCTGGCCTCAACGATGCTGATCGTGCTGGCTTTCTCCACCGCATCACATTCGAACTCCGTTGCTGTCTCAACAGAACGAGTGGCATCACTGTCGCCAAAAGGAGGCACATCCAGTGTGCCCTCGCTCAGAGGGTGACCGGTCTTGTCATTAAGCTGTATTGTGACAGATAGATGACCGAATTCTCCGGCACCACCATTATCCAGCCTGAACACCAGTGAGCACATCCCCTGGATCCATATGCTATCAGTATTACGAATACTGATGTAACGCTGTTCTTCGGCCAGGCTGGCCGAATGCCAGCCCAACCCTAAAAACAAACTTGCCAGCAATAGTTTCACTGTCCGTTTCATAAACTGTTTTACTGATCCTGGTTATAGGGTGAGTGTCAATGGATTGCGTTGGTTTGCTTGCAGCTTTCCAACCAGACTGCCGTATCAATCTTGCCATTTTCCAAATATTTCTGCTGATTTTGCCAGTGTGCGGCCAGGAAAGGCTTAAGACCCGTGAGTCGTTTGTTAAGTGTTAGCATTTGCTCGAACACTGAGACTTCACGTTTAAGCCCATCTTGCCCATATAGGGTTGCCGAATCGACCAAACTGCTGGCGTAGTAACCGGTCAGTTGCTGGAGTCTGTCAGATTGCTCGCCCAGCTTGGTTTTACGGGTGGCACAATTTGTATCGCTTGCGTCTTTGTCTTTACACAATAGTTCGTAATTATGATTTAAGAAATCGAGGAATCGGCCGTCATCCTGTAACTTGGTGCATAGGAAGGAGCCTAGGTTTAGGCTGGCACGGATAGACTGAACGCGCTCTTCCTGCTGTTTTTGATTACTGGCACGTAGCTGATTTTCTAACTCTTTTAATTTTTGTTTCAGGGCACCATCGTCGACATGAGAAGCGAGGCTGCTCAGGGCTTTGGCCGTATCTTTTGTTTCATCGGTTTTCTTTTTGTTAGCCTGGTGTTCTGCACCGAGGTTTTCCCAGCTTTTTTCAAGTTGTTTAACTTTATCGGTTGAGGTGATGGTTGGCGCAACCATCACCAGACGCAGGCCCGTTGTTTTACTGGTGAATGGGGTGGCCTGGTCGTAGTAGTTCACTTCTTTACGCGCCGCGCTGCGAATTTCTGTCGGGCCTGAGAGGATGTTACCGCCACGAACAACGTAGCCCCCGGCCTGACCATGTAAGCGGTTTAACTTATTGAGATAAAACGGGGTAAACATCATTTCTGAAATATTACCCAGCATGTCATACAGGCCAAGAGGGTTAGGGTTCAGCAGTCCAATCAGCTGTACTTTGCCGTTGGAAGACTGCGCACCTGAAAACCATTCATAATTCTTAATGTCATCCATGGGGTAGCGCAGATCGCGGAATTCGGCGCTGTTAACTTTCAAACCGCCACGTGCGGCAAACTCCCATTCGACTTCGGTTGGTAGGCGCAAAAAACCAGGATTACCATCTTCTTTCGGCAGCTTATCCGCGGCATTGGTACGCAGCCACTGGTTGTATTTATCGGCGACAGTCACCGCAGCGAACCAGCTCATTCCGGTAGCGGGTAAACTGAGCTTACGTGAAGGAGTGGGGCAGGAGCCTTCCGTCAATGCTTGATATTGCAAGGTGGTAAGTTCGTATTTAGCCATCAGGTAATAACGTCCCTTACCTTTTTTCGCCTCAGCGAAGCTTCCAGCAATAAAAGCAGGATAACTATGTTCGATGACGCCCCAGTCTCCACCATCCTGACCCAGCGTAATGGGCATATCATCAAGAGGCTCCGCCATGGGGATCTCGACCCGACGGAAAACCATTGAGCCTTCACAGGGCATAGGTAAGACGATATCTTCGTCATCCGGCTTGGGATTCCAGGTATTCACAGCCCAGGGTTCCGCCAGTGCAGAAGATACATTGGCGAGTAGGCCGAGAGCTAACCAGTACGGCAGTGAGGAAGGCGTTAAGGTCACAAACAATCTCCGCTAATCAATAAGTTGACTGAAAAATGAGGAGGCAGGCTCACACCTCGCGCAGGCTTTGCGCAGGTTCAATAATAATGGCCCGATAAGCCCCAATACTGGCAACCAGTAGTGCCACAACAACTGTGATGGCCATTGCCAGGAAGCTATGCCCTAAGGTGATTTTACAAAGCATCTGGTCGGTCGCCTGACTACCGGCTAACACCCGGTTAAAAATCTGACTGGCGATAAGATAGATGCTGTAGCCACCGACATAAGCCAGCAGACTAAGCAAGCAGCCTTGTAATATCACGTATCCCCCCACCGCTGTGCTGGTGAAACCCAGAAGACGCAGTACGGCAATGTGTTTACGTTTGCGATCAACGTTGGCGATAAATGAACCGATGAGAGAGGCAATACAACCAATAAGTGCAGTGGCTGCAATGGTATTAAAAATAACGCCCAGCACTCGGTTGATACTTTTCACATTTTCAATATCCGCCAGTCGGCTGGTGGTTTCGATGCGTTGTGCCCGTAGGTCGCTCTCAAGGCTGGCAACATAGTCGATACTTTTGGCATACAGCCTGGCGCGGGCATAAAGCGGTGGTTTGGCACTTATTGGCTGGCCGCTGGTCACACCAAGGGCTGAGATAGCGTAGCCGTCTCTGAAATGCTCAAGCATCAGGAGCAGAGTCGGCTGGGTAAATATGGCCGCCCGGTTGAAATAGGTGGCCGGTAATATGCCGACAACAGTCAGATCTTTACGCCCCCATTCCCGGCGCTCTTCAAGCTGACGGCTCACGCGCAGGGTGAGGGTATCACCGACGTTGACTGCAAGTTTTCGTGCGGCTTCTTGGGTTAAGATGATCTCATTTTCATGCTGGATCTCAAGCTTACCTAACAGTGGGTCACCGATATCGGTTGGAATCACTTCGGCATTTTCGATGAAATGGCTGCTGTCCACCTGTAGGTCAGCAAGGGTATTGAGCGAACGTGTCTGCCCAATTGCAAAGCCTACGTCAGGGCGCTGACGTAACTGTTCTACCCAACCTTGATCATAACTGCCACTACTCAGCATTCTGATTTCCAAATTACGGGGATCATTGGCCAAGTCATCCTGCAACTGGCTGATAATGCCAAACCGTAAACCGAACAGCAGTAATAGTGGGGCTATAACCGCGACCAGAGAGGAAACAATACAAAAAGAGATAATGCGATCGTGCCACAGATCTTGCAGTGCCAGGCGGCTCAGCAACAGGGGGCGATTAAAGGACAAAGTGGGTACCCCTCTTGGCTTGTGCTTCAGGCAGGTCAGATGCACCTAAGTCAAGACGGGCAACTAAACAAGGTAAATTGAAACGTTGCACCAGCGGCCAGTCATGACAGACAACCAGCGCCATCATGCCTTCCTGAGCAACCAGGTCGATAAACAGGCTAAATAGCTGCTGTGCATTGTAGGGATCAAGTGCGGCAGTGGGTTCGTCGGCCAGCACCACTCCAGGGCGGTGCATAATGGCACGAGCAAATGCGGTTCTCTGTCTTTCACCGAATGACAATTGCGCCGGGTACTTACTTAGTAGTGGGCCAAGCTTCAGGGCATCAATGACCCTGCTCAGCATGGCTTTATCCGGAACTATGTCAAGCAACTGGCACGGAAGCCGTATGTTGTCCTGCACGTTCAGAAAGGGAAGCAGACCACCATTTTGCAGTATAAATCCCAGATGGCGGGCGCGAATATCGGCCAGTTTCGCTTGCTGATTGTGATTGAGAAGTGTGGCAACATCGAGTGGTTTTTCATCATACAACTCGAAACGCCCGATGCTGGCAGGGCGCAGCAATAAGCCAATCGCTTCGAGTAGTGTACTTTTGCCACAACCGCTTTCACCGGTGACGGCCACTATCTGACCAGGCCGCAGAGTAAGCTGCGGCAGATAGACATGATGAGCCTGAGCGCCCTGGCCACGTACAACACACAAATTGTCTATGTATAGCATCAGGGCATCATTTCCAGCGGTACCGGGTAGACGCGATCTCGGGGATCGCTGCCTTTGGCTAGTTCAACCCAGCGATCAACATCGGCATTATATTTCTGGTAATGGCGCAGCTTGGCCGAAAGGGTGCGGATAAATTTCTCTTGCGACAAGCCATCCCAGCTTTTCCATGTCTCTTCATCAAGATTCAGGACGTCGCTGCGATAAGGTAGATCAGCAAGATATTCTCCTAACACACCGAGATCGTTGATTTTGGCATTTCCTTGCTGCTTTAACTGGTTAGGATCGGCACCCATGGTGGCGGCGACAGTGCGTAAGCGCTCAAACATTTTATCCGGCGAGATCATGCCTTCGTTAGCTGCTTGTAGGATCTGACTCACCACATCGCTCAGATCACTCAGTTGCCCCTTAGTCAGCAGTACGCGAACATCTGTGGTTGGGATGTTTTGCTTGATAAGGTCACGGTCGCTGATCCAGGCCTTAAATACCAGCGGTGCCTGGGTATCATTCTTTTTACCCAGCCAGGCCAGTTGCATGGCATGACCAATCAGTGCGGTATCTCCCAGCAATTTCTCCTCTGATGTCGATTTTTTTCCATCATCTTTAGCAAAGAGTGCACTGCCGATTGCCGGATCACCCATATAGGCAGACTTGACCTGCTCAGTGATAGCGCTCGCCAGTGTATCAACCTGCTGACCAAAGGTTTTCAGGTCACCGGCATCGACGGACTGGTAAAGGTTGGATTGTGTGCTGTCAAAGTTGGAGAGATCCCGGTACTGGCCTTCAGCCTTTGCATGGTCGTTTTTACCTGATGCAGTCTTCAGGTGCAGGGTATAAATAGCAATACCTCTGTTGCCTGCCTCGAGGCGCAACTGTTTGGCATCAAGACCCGTGGCTGACAGTTTGTTGCTGCCCTCAATGGCACCCGCGTCGGTGATTAAGACGATGTAACGTGCACCGAAAGGACTCCAGTCAATATTATCGATAGCAGACAGTACACCGGCATAAGCATCTTCATCGTACAGAGAGCTGGATACTTTGGCTTCTTTCAGGCCTGCGATTTTTTTCAGGAAATCCTCGCCATCTTTCACCTGATTGGGGTCGGCGAAGACCTTCGAGGTGTATTCCAGACCAGGCACTGCTTTAGTATTTGAGCGAAATGAAACCAGACCAAACTTAACCTGTTCTTGCAGGTGTTCCTGTTTAATTTTGTCGTAAATTTTGTTGACCGCTTCCTTCGTTCGCTCGATGTATGGGCCCATTGAAATGGTTGAGTCGATAACGAAAACTACCGTGGCATTAAAACCTTTAAGCTGGTTGATATCATCGCCCTGTTTGGCGTTGGGATCAGCCTTGCTAACGGAGGCTACGTTGAGTAAACGGGTGTAGAATCCACTTTCTGTCATCACCTCTTCACCGCTGAGGATCGGCAGCAGGTAGAACTGCTTTTGCAGATCAACAAAATATTCTGGTTCCTGAGCCAGAACGCCATCGGCACTGCCGTCGCGTTTCAGATGGGCGCGTAGTGGTGCAACTACCGAGACAGGGTCGGGAGCGGAGAGAATATCATCCAGGCTTTTTTTATCGTTGAAAAACACCAGCCGGTCACGGTTCGCAGGGTTGGTAAAGGCCAGGGTTAGCTGCATTTTCCAGTCAACGGTGCATGACTGCGGTAACCAGCCAATGGTTTTGCCATAGCTGTCAGGCCCAATATTGAGCCAACTTTGCCCATTCACATCCGCTTTTTGATAAACATAAAAGCTGCTAAACGCTGGTTGTAATTCACCTTTATCATCGCCAGCCGCTGTGCCCAGTTTGCAGCCCGGTGTGGTCAAAACCCTTTGAAATAAGGTTTTCTTTCCTTCTTGCAACAGTGGTTTTTCGCCCTCAACTGCAAATACCTGACTTGCGAAAAGCAGGCCACATAAAGGCAGGGTCAGTCGAAGAAAATGCGTTTTCATCATTTTCTAAGCTCCTCAAGACGTTGTTTCGCTTTTTGGTTGCTCGGATCGGTTTGCAGTACAGTTTCATACCAGTAAACAGCAGTATCTGGATCTGCGGTTTTGAAACACTCGTTTGGCTTATGACCCTGCGGATCGTATTCACCGGCATAAGCGAGAGCGACCTTAATATCGCCTCCCTGAGCACGGTTGGCATACAGGCGCTGGGCCACACCGCATTTATTGGCATCTTTAGCCGCCTGAATAATGGTCAGCAACTTGTCACTGTCGAGCTTCTGTTGCACGCAGTTCTGCACAAAATCCAGCTCACTCTGGCTTACCATATTAGTAGGCGAACACTCGCTGACATTGGATTTGGCTTCTGGTGCAGCTGTAATTGCCGGAGTTTCCGGTTGTTTGTCCACAGCAGCGGGCTGAGTAGTATTACTGTCCCGATCCATAAACCACCATAGCGCTCCGGCGGCAATCAGCAGCACCAGCAATCCGGTAGCGATCATCGGAATAAGGGAACTGCTGCGTTTGGGCTGAGGTGGTGCAGGTGCCGGGATCGGTTCTGCTGGTGTTGGCTCAGGTTCTGCTACCGGAACAGACTCTGGTGCTGGAGTTGGTGTGGTCAATAGGGTACTACCGCTGTAGTTGCCAGTTTGTCCACGAGCATCGGATGAGAACAACTCATCGCGTACCAGTTGTAGTGTCGTACTGCGGGTTTCACCCGATGTCAGTTGGACCTGAATTTGTACCTGGCTTGCTCTCTCCAACAGTGGGTCGAGGATGGTCGGGCCAATACGAAAACCGCTACCATTGTTAAACGGATAACCGCCATCGATGGTAAACCAGTGCGGAGCTGAGCTCCAGCTGTTGTCAGGTTGCAGATAGTTTTGCTCATTGTTGCAAAGACTAAAGGTCAGGTTTGACAGCTCGGCCTGTTCGCCACGCAGGCGAATCATCAATTGCGCAGTACCCGGCTCAGATGGTTGGCAGGGGACGATTTTTGCTAGCATGACAAGTTCTCTTGTTTCATTTGGCCGATGATTTGGCCAAGTTGGCGGTTATGTTCAAAGGAGATGTCGCGGGTGGCACTATGGCCCGCATTGTCCAGGATGATTGTCATTAATGCTGATAACCAGTCCCCCATATAGGCGACACCTGGCTGCGGGGTGACAGAGGCCAGCTGTGGCAGTTCATTACTGGCAAGGGAGGTCTGACGGGCAAAGACTTTCTGCTTCTCCCCCACATAGCTATTGGGGATGTGCTCTTCTGGCAAAGAGAGGTAGCCAAACCAGGCAATAAAGTCGCGGATGGTCAGTTGAGCACGCAGAACCTGGCGGGCCTTCAACTGACTACGGAGCGTGTCTGCCTGCTCCTGTCCTGACAGAGCGTGTTTCAATTTACCCTCAAGATCCAGACGCGTGGCCGCAGTGATCAGCTCTTCGCACAACAGATTGATCATCTCGCTGTTCATTCCCAGTTGTTGCCATTGAGTGATTTGCTGCGACAATTCTCTCAAGTGCGCCACCCAGGCTTTGAATACCTGATGGGCGAATTCGTCATCCCGACCTATGCGTTCTGGTGCGGGGGCGGATTCAACAACGACGGTCTGATCACCAACAGGTGTATTGCCGAAAGGATTGCTGGCAAAGGGGTTACTGCCAAAAGGATTGGTAGCAAAGACATTCTGCGGACGCTGTTCAGCGCCAGCTTGCGGCTCTTGATCCTGATTACGAATACTCAGATAGATATTGTGTAGCTTTTGGGAAGGCAGATCCAGACAGCTGATCATCTCACCCAAGCTATGTGGGTAGGCGGACAAACCTTGCCACAGATCTTTGGCAATGGCTTGTTTTTTAACGATCTGGCCGTCACCGTCTTGTTCGTGCCAACGACCAAGGTGTTGATCACCGGTTTCGTGTCGGCATTGCAGTAACTGTTCACGCAGACGCTGCAATTTAAACTCCAGATGGGCGACACCGCGTAAAGCCCCAGTCAGGCGGGAAATCCCCCCATCGTTGAGCTTAAGCATCTCCAGCCACGCTTCTTGCGGCTCGGCAATGTGATGGCGTACGTGATTGCCAGTGATAAAGACACGGCCCATGGTGTCGAGTACATCACGATAGCGTTCAGCGAGAGCCACTTCTTTAAGGCTCTCCTGACCGGGTACATTTTCAAGGGTCAGGAAGGGGTTATCCATACCCGGTTTACGAACCAGGAAGCAGTTATCAAATGGTTTGCCTGGTGACCACTCTTTTAACCAGTCGTACTGGGCAAAACGTTCCAGCAGAGTCATATGCAGCATGCCTTCCCAAGCCTCTTTTAACTGACTTTCGGTTTTTTTCAGATTGTCAGCGATGCGCATATCACACATGGTAATGGCCCAGAACAAGCCTGCTTTGCTTTTCTCGCGCTCCTCTGCGGTTTTGCCTTGCGTCTTCTCCACCCAGCGCGTGAGTACAGGGCCAACATCAGAAACATCGCTCTGTTTAAACGAGCTGGCGCACACCACCAGGGCATTCATCTCTTGGTTATCGGTGTAGCGCTCAAAAAGGTAAGCGACTTTGCCGCGTAGCAACAGTTGCGATACCGGATTCTGACCATCTTGAGCCGCATCTTTCAGGGCGAGGAGCTTGAGCCGCCCGCGATAGCCGGGGAAGTCGAGTAAGTCGACCTGCTCCATCACACTATTATTGGTGACTTCTGCCAGCGGGAAAATAAGCTCAGAGGTCAACGCCGCCAGCTCAGCTTGCGACAAAGTGGCGCTACCTGTTTGCTGATTCTCTTTCCAGAAGCGTATTTCGACGGTGCGATCCTGATTCGAACCGAGACGATTCAGGCTGTCGACATTCATAATGCTGCCGCTGCTGTGATCGATAAGTGTTTCTAAGGGGGCAAACACCATTTGGGCGTGGTTCAGTTTCGCGAGCACATTTGCCAGTGAACGATAGGTTTCGGTTAGCTCAGGTTGCTCACCCCACAGCAGGGAGAAGAGGTCGGCACGTTCGTGTGAGTTGAGCGCGGGGGCGATTTTAAGCACTTGCGGCCACCAGGCGTGCTCCAGCTTCTCGACTGATTTTTTGAATGACGCGTTGAGATAATCCCACAGCGCCACCACGTCCTCACTGCTGACGCCATTATTGGCACTCGCCTGACCTGCACGTTGCAGGAAAGGACGCAGGCGCTCTTCAATACGGTTCTCGTCAATTTTATAATTCAGGTGCTCGTGGTTGAAATCGTTAAACCAAGTGTTGGCGAGGATTTTTGCCAGATCAATTTCACTAAACAGGCGTAAAGGGATCGGGTAACCCGCCGGGGCATCGGGCGCGTGTCGGGTAAAACGAGTGACCAAGCCGGTCGCCTCTTTACCCCCGCCGACTGGATTGACCTCTTTAATAAAATCAACCACCTGGGTGCCATAGCGCGCTTCCAACTCGCCATTGCTACCCGCCGCTAATGCGGAGATAAGATAGGACTTACCCGCCTGCGAGATACCGAAGAAACCCACCGTCATCGGGGTGGTGGAGACTTGAGTGAGGCTATTGGCCAAATTGCGCGTGCGCAGCAAACTTAGGTTGAGATTGTCTGCTTCGTTGTCCAGGCGGCGAGAGCTGGTTCGCACGCTATTAACCCAACCCAGTGCATCCTGGCACCCCTGAGCGATGGCAGCCCAACCTTGTTGCAGAGTATTTTGATCGTTGTTCATTATTTTTTCACACTCCCGCTATCGAGCCAGTGTCGACTGTCAATGAGTCCCGTATCGGGCATGGTATTAAGTTCCAGCTCTAAATCATTCTTGCTGAAAGATTTATCGGTATTGCTGCTCACATGGGCGATGGTTAGACGATCGCTGATTAGCCCTAGTTTTTTGGCGGCTTTTCCTTTATCTCCTTTATCAATTGTCAGCCTGACTTTGAGGTATGGAGAGCCGCTGTCTGTGGAGGTCGCCTTTGAGAATTTTTCACGCCCTGACTCGCTAAAACGTAGGGTGTACAGGGGGGCTGCGGGCCAGCGCTCTGCATCTAACTGGCGATAACCTAAGCGCAGGTCGCCACGCATGACGATGCTTTGCGTTGTTGCCTCTCCCTCTTGCTCCATTACCAATGGCAATTTAATCTGCCCGTCTTCTGATTCGATGTGACGATAGATAACATCGGCATCGTGGATCAGGTTATCCATATCGATGATGCCGATATGGCGAATAGTTGAATAAGGTTTCAGCGCCGAGATTCGGAAATGGAAGTTGGGAATACTGTGGTTAGCACACAACTGCGACAGCATTGCGCCCACTGATGCGGTGCTCTTTGGATCGTCAATATGGCCGTTTTTATGGAACGGATACCAGGTCCCTGTCTGGTAGCCATGCAGTGATAAAATGCGCCCCGGAGGTAATGGCAGGTTGCGACGGACAATAGCCTGAATCCCCGGCAGTTGCGACGGACGACCGGTAAGCAGCAGTAGATCGCAGTGATAACAGGATAAAACTTCGCACAGTGCGGTAAGAACTTTATCGATGTTGAACTTACCTGAGCATAAATCATTGTGCATCTTTGCAAGCGTAAGATTGAGGTTGATGTCAGTCAGTTTGAAGTCATTAGGGCCACCCGCCTTTTGTACTTCCCTGCGTACAAAGCCCTCAACCTCATCACTGATACTGTCAACAGGCAGTAACTCACTAACCCGCTGATTGATCAGTAGATGGGTCTGATCATTCTGCGGATCATATTGCTCATAGCGGGTCAATATGTGCAGAGCTAGTGGCACAAATAGCTGTAAGCTCAGTTGCTGACGCAGTACTGCTTCGGCGGCACTGATATTTTGTGAACCACACAACTGGGACATCAGCGTTTCGACTGTATGCACACCCGCTTCACGTAGTGATAACTCGAAAGCAGGAAGAACGTAGGACTGAATCACATCGAGCAGAATGTCATCGCCTGCGATTTTGAAGCTGTCACGAAAGCGCTGGTGGGGAATGATATGCACATTAGCGCCACCGCCGGACACCCCATTACGATCCAGTCGATAGTCGGTGATGACCAGATCCGTTGTGCCACCGCCGATATCAATTGACGCAATGGTGATGGTTTCCCGCTCTTTACGATCCGGGCGACCCAAGGTATCGAAAAACACCTCAGGGTGACCGGCGAAGTTCTGGTTGATCTCGGTATAGAGATACACCAGTTGAGCACAGGAGGCTTCGTCCCATTCCACGCGAATTTTAGGCAGTGGGATCTTGAGATTCCCTTTGTTGTGCTCTTCGTTTCCATCGGCATAAGGATCATTCTCGCCAGTATGCCAGCGCAGAGATTTCCACACTAAACCAACGGCCTGACGCATTCTTTCATCAAGAATACAGCGTTCTGCCATCGGCAGACCCGGTGGAACCGTCAGAATAATATGCCGAAGTTGACGAGGGAGACCGGCATGTCCTTCACGAATGCGCTGTTCCGGGCTATTGATCTGACTGATGGCTTGGGTCAATACCTCCGACAACATAAAGGTCATCAGCGAACTGCGTGAGTAGCGTGGCGTGAAGACTGGAATACGATCCATCTCGTCTTCAATGGTGTGCAGTGCCTCGCCTTTTTCATCAATTAAATTGGCAAAGGGGGCGGCAGTGGCGAGGGGGTTGGTATCCTGTACATAGCTGCCGTTGAAGCGCCAGCCCTGACCATAAAATTTCTCATCCCACAGGTAGCGTTTTGGACTGGATAGCCCGGTAGAGCCTTCACTTCCCCGACGGCGTGAAGCTAAACGGCTAGCTTCCCTACCAATGCGGGCTATCGTCGGCCACTGGAACGCGTCGTGGCGGCCGCTGCGCACCGAGCAGTGGTCTTTGCCAAAAAATGCCTGCGAGAACTCAACCTTACTTTCAAAGGGATCGGTATAGATATGTTCAGGAGCACTAAGATCGCGCAGTTTCAGCACATAATTGTGCATTAAGCCGGATCCTGACTGCCCGTGATCTTCAATTAAAATGCCACAGGTACGAGAGTTACCGACATCAAGGATCAGATCGACCGGGATAGGTTTAATGGCGTTAACTTCCCGATTGGCGATCACCTTAAATTGTGGCAGTTCAACCGATGGCTCAGTCTGGGTTTGTAGACCTTCCAGCGGAATAGCCATTAACGACAGCAAATTGAGATAGTGCGCCAGTGGATATTGTTGGGCTATCTCATCTTCGCGCTCATCGATGTCCCGGCCTTTGCTGGCTTCTTTAAATACTTCGATCAGCCAGTCTTTTACCCAGTCCTGGGTCAAATACCAGTTGAGTGCATAGGTGGCGGTTGCCACTGCAAAGGTAGCTCCTGCATTCACATCCTCATGATTAGGACTGAGGTCGGCTGCCGATTGCTGTTTTGCCATGATTCGGGTATCGATAGCCAGCGTCATACGGTGGCTATGGCCATCTATATCGGGTTCAGGCAGTTTCACTATCCGAAAACGAGCCCAGTTCAGTGGCCCTTCCTGGTAAATATTCGGCAGGCTAAAACGAAATAGGGGGAGAGGCAGCCAGGCACTGTCCAGTAATTTAAGACTCTGCTCGGTAGGAACGTCGTATTGGCTTTTGGCTTTCTCAATATTGTCAGGCGTCGGCTGATAGAAATAGTAATCACGCTGCTCGTTGTAAATCAGACGAGTGAGCACGCCGTTCGCGAGTTTGACAAATTCACCCGCAGGTTGGCGTTTGAGGTTTAAGCCAAAATCCATAAACTGAATTCCGGAGTCACCGACCAAGGTGATCTGACGATCAAAAGAAACAATCTCAGGCAACATAATGTAATTCGTCCCTGTTTAAGTATTGGGTTGAAGCATACGAATGGGAAAAGTTTTATCCCCATCATTGTTGCCGACACAATCGGCGTGACCAGACGCAGGCGACTTGCACTCTATTTGGGGGCCAATAAAGTTTGAGCCATCGCTACATTTCATTTGTTCGGGATTCGTAATGTTGAGTGCACCTTGTTGTACACTTCCTCTGGCTGCGCCGGTGCAGGTTACGCCATTGGACTGACGTACGCTGACCGTGCCATTGCCTTGGTCAAAGTTGTATTGCAACTGCAACGGGCGGCCAGTGAATTTGTCCTGAATACCGCCATTGACCCGCCATTGTCCGTTAAGAAACTGAGCTGGGCCATCAGGCAAAGCGGTGGGAAGCGTTAGCGGTTCGCCCTGAGTGGGGATAACTGGCGGCATGGTATGAGGGACAACTGCAGGTTTTTGAGACTCTTTGTCTTGCATCTCAGGAGTGGCGGGAGGAACAGCATCAGCCGCAGGTTCGCTACCTGGGACTTCGCTATTGCTTACCGGCTCCTGCGTCTTGCTGGCAGTATCTGTTGCCTCTAGGGTGGGAGCGTTAGCCGTCGCAGAATCACCCGCCGCATGTGCGTGTGCGCTATCCAGAGTCTGATTTGTATCAGCTGAACTTTCTACCGGTACACTGGTGGCTGCGTTCGTTTCACCGGCTGTCATCGGAACATTTACGCTGGGGCTTACAAGAGGATTTCCGTCTAAGACTTGGTTATTTTGGGTATCGCTGGCTGGCTGTCTGAGGTTTTTCTCACCAGAGAATCCCGGTAGACCAGGAAGTGAAAGAGACGGAACGCAACCACGCAGCAATCCCAGTAGCAGGGCAAGAAAAAGCAGGGCGAAGAGTAACCAGAGTAACCAGCGCCAGCTCCAACGCCGGGTGCGCGTAACGCTCTCGGTTGTGTGGATTGTGGGGGATGCCAGTTGCGCCATCGGCTGAGCTAATGGGGCAATGGGAGTTTGCACCGGCACTGAGGAGGCTTGCAGCCAGTGCATGGGGTTGCGCTGCTCGCCGGTTGGGTGAAGAAAGCCCCAGAAAGTTATCACCAGCACCCCGTTAACCAGATAAAGAAATTCATCATCGGGGAAGTGGACAACTGATTTTAATAACTGCGCAAACACCTGGCGATCGCCGCCGGCGCCACTTTTTTCTGCATTAAGCATCTGCTCGCTTAATGCTTGTACCGCTATCTGGAATTCGTCGAATTGCTGACGTGCGGAGGCACGTTCGCTTTCAGTTGCACCGCCCCATGGGATGACATCACCGGCAAAACTGCTGTACCAATCGGTCCGATCTCCACCTTGGTCATTTTGCGGAACGGCAAGATGTCGGGCCAGGTCGCGTCCGGCATCAAGGCGGTAGATGGCTTCACGTAGCTGAAATGCCATCTTAAACACAGGATAGCCAGTTTCACCCAGCGCCTTAAACGAAGAGTTATTTCCGGTACGTAACAGTGGTCCCTGAATCGAATTTCGCATTGTCTAAACCTTGTAGGGCTGTTAATTAATGCTAGTCATATAAATGTGGCTAATTTTTGCTCGCACCAGGTGTCCATTCAAAGCCCCAGCCATAATGCTTATCCAGTGATTGCCGATCGCGGTAGAAACTGTTGAGCCGTTCAACTTTGAGGTCGCCATCAACGTTCTTTAATCGTGCGATTGCCGCGACATTATTGAGTTCACTTCCATTAACCAACATAGAGCTGATTGGCGGCTGGCCCGGGACATAGATAGTGATAGTGGCATCGGTACCTTGCCAGTTATCTGTACCACCGTAGATGAAGCTATAAATCAGCACTTCATCAATTCCCTGCCATTGACTACCGTTGATAAAGAGCCATTCGCCATCTTGGTCGTCGCCCCCACGCAGATCTTTTTGCAACAACATAAATGGCAGTTTGTCGTAGTTGCCAAGAAGTTTACTGAGCGCCTCAACCCCACCTTTCTTGCCGTTTTTGAAACGAACAAATGCGGCAATATCCAGATCCACAGGTTCTTTATGTTGACCCTGTTGCCAGGTCAGATTGACCTTAATTCGCCCGAAGTCCTTTCTTTTTTCGAGATTGATACTCGGGTTATCCTGCGTTAACTGGGTGTTTTTGGGCGAGGTGTTGGTCATTGCTGACGGCGTTTCGCTCTGCACAGGAAGGACAGCAACAGGGCGGTTATGGCAGGTAAACCACCACCAGGCGAGTGCCAGCAAGAGCAATAATAACAACAGTAGCCACGGCAGGAATCGCCGCTGCCAGGGCGCCACTGCCACCGTAGCAGGGGATTCTTGTACCGGTATGGCCCAGTTGATTAATACGGGTTCACCACCGACGCTATAACAGGTCAGTTCCTGTGAATGGGTGAGCAGCGTTTGCAACGCCTGAGCTGATTTCGCATCCCCACGAGCTTTAAGCTGTTCAATCAAGCCAGCAACAGTATCCTGATACAGCTGGCGTTTGCTCTGGATCTTGAGTTGTTCAGTGTCGCTCAGTGCTGACTGCGGAGTTGCCAGCCCTTGCCGCTCTGTCCACCACTCCAGATTACCTTCGGCGCTACGACGTGCGGTCGCATAAAGTAGCGCAAGAGAAGGGGGAAGATGACGGTGGATAATAGCGACCGTTTCCTCATAGGCGGCGAGGGTAGAATTATCAATTGGCGCTGATCTTGTTAGTCGTTGCATAGCCCAGATTCATTGTTGTTGTCATTAGCATCAGACACTGATCAGCAAAGTGGCAGCCATAAAGGCGGCCACGCCAACGGCGCTTTTAATTAAGCGCGTTAGCTTGCTCAAGTATTGCGACTCTTTTTTGGGCTTCAGCAATTTTCTTCTCAATAGCGGCAATTTCATTGGCGCTATTGGCTTTCTGAGATTGGTGTTGCAACTCCTGTAGTTGCTTAATTTCTTGCTGGCGCTGCTTGTTATTCACTTTGCTTGACTGGAGTTTTTTAAGTGTCTGTGCCAGTTCAGATTGCGCCGCTGTTAACCTGGCTTGTTCATCTGCCAGCTTCTGGCTTGAGGCTTGCTCCCTTTTTTGGGTATCAGCAAGGTCTTGTTGTGCAATTTTATTGTCCCGTTGGCTTTGCAGTACCTGGCGTTCCTGCGCGTCAACTTTTTGTCTATATCCACCAGATGTTGTGCAGCTCAGCTTGGTAATAAAACTCGGATCCTGAGCATGTAAATCGCAGTCCTGGGGAGATGTGGCGCATCCGGTAAGTAACAACGAAGCGAGTAGTACGTATTTTCTCATGAAGGGACCCATGAATTGAGAATGCTGAATAAAATGTTGGGTACAGCAATAGGTATAAACAGGCCGATAATAATATCGGCCCATAATTATCAGCCCAATGAAATAGCTTGGCGTTGGCTGTATAAACCATTAGCTTCTGATTCCAGAGCGCTAATCTGACTATTAAGTTGGCTATATTCGGTGTTCAGCGTTTTCAGTTGGTTTTTCTCATCTGTACTGGTCGCTTTTTGTTCCTGTAGCGCTACTTTATAAGCAGCACTTTTTTCTTTCATAACCTTGATTTTGTCTTTCATGACTTTGATGTTGGCATCAACCTGCGCCAGTTCTTTATTGGCACTGGCTTTATCAAAGCCAGCATTGTCTTTCTGCAAGCTAATTCTGGTCAGTGTGGCATGGTTATCACTGATAACCTCTTTCATGGCGGCGGTTGTTTTCGCTAAGTCAGCGGTATCTTTGCTGATGTCTTTATCCATTGCCTGTAGGCGATCTGCGGTGGTGGCGTAATCTTTTTTCAGATTGTCCAGATAGTAGTTCGCAGCCATACCAGCAGCACATCCGGCAGCGCCACCCGCTGCGGCTCCGACCAAGACCTTCTTGCCATCTCCAGCCAATGCACCAGCCAGTGCACCAAGACCTGCGCCCGCTAGCGCACCAACGCCACAACCTTGGGCTGCTGAGCTGCTAAAGAACTTGGATTGTTCGTCACTGGTTAAGCGCGGATCAGGTTTGGTGCCAGATAAGAGAGAGCTGCCTGTATTGGCACAGCCACTAAGAAGAAGGCTCAGAGAAACAAGAAGACAGGTTGCACTACGCTTAAACTTATTCGCCATCGTTTTATCCTTAAATTAGCGAATGGAGCAGCGTGGATAAAGTGTGCTGTCCATCGACACTATTACTGTAATAAATTTTTAAAAATTCGGTGCCGCTTGTCACTCTCGCAGCATAAGACTCAATTTATAATCGCTTCAGAGTATGAAAATTTTCAGACCATTGAATTTGTTCTCACATCTTAAAATCACTGAAATATGCATAATGATCCTCAAAGCGTTAGGTGAATATCGGCAGGCAAACTCAAATCTTTAGTACTGGAAAGAAAAATAGCGCTGGGGGGATTTGAACCCGCGTCCGTAATCTCCTAACTTATTGTTAGAGAATGCTTATTTTTATTATTTTTCTGGCGCGTATCCTGTGCGGCTCTTTTGGTGTACTTCCTCTGTCATTCCACTGTATTCCTTCAGGAAAGAACCATAATGTCGGAATAACATCTCTGGCCCCTTGTGGCCCATCTGTCCTGCTAGCCAGAAGAGGTTTGCGCCCTGGCTAATATGCATCGTGGCAAACGTATGTCTGGTCTGATAGGGATTTCGGTACCGGACACCAGCCTTTTTCAAAGTTGGCACCCACGCTTTTTTTCTGATCGCATCAGCACCGGCCCAAGCCTCATTCGTTTTCGGATCATGAAAAACAAACTGATTGAGCATAAAGGTATCTTCTTCGGAGGATTTACCGCGCGGTGTTGGGGTGGTGAATTTCAATTTATGGGCGATCATTACACGCTTTTCTTCCATTGAATTACTCATGCGAGATAAATCAAATTCAATGGTGACTTTACCTTTACCACCGTTATTCAAAACACCTAACGCGGCTGCATTTAAAGCGGCAGATATTTTGTTTTCGAAAATACCGGCATCTAACTCTCCAAGAAACTCCGGTACCACGGTTTTTCTTTCTTCACTCATCGGGGTGACCCTCAGTAATGCAGTTCGCACTGCGTTTGTTTACTCCACACACAGAGAAGCACTCCGATCCGGGGGCTTTATACTGTACAGGTTTAAAGGGATAACCCGTCCGGAGCACTTCTCTGTGTGAAAAGGGCGGCTGGCCTAATCTGGTGTTGGCAGGCGCAGCCGCTAAAGACACAGCACAGCAATGGAACAAGGATGTGATTTCCGGCGCTTATTTCCGGCTGCTGCAATTGCACAGGCTAGCTCTTTGGCAAATCACAATCGGCTGAGCACTTAACAAATGCTCATACGATTGTGAGCCTGGTTACTTCTCCACCTCAGGCGGCGGTGGTATCTTGGGAGTTCTCACACAACCAAGAAGGGACTTAAATGAAACCTATTGATACTGCTAAGCAAATGGCATTTGAATACATCCG
>NZ_JBLWEX010000225.1:0-17920 GCF_048323875.1 Yersinia sp. LJYL362 | reverse complement strand
TTGCCGAGCTGAAAGCATTAGCCGAAAACGCTGATCACATCTATCTCGCAACCGACCTTGACCGCGAAGGAGAGGCAATTGCCTGGCATTTGCGGGAAGTGATTGGTGGTGACGATAAGCGTTTTAGTCGAGTGGTGTTTAACGAAATCACGAAAAATGCTATCCAACAGGCATTTAATCAACCGGGTGAATTGAATATCAACCGGGTGAATGCCCAGCAAGCCCGTCGCTTTATGGACCGGGTTGTGGGTTATATGGTTTCTCCACTATTGTGGAAAAAAATTGCACGTGGCCTGTCCGCTGGGCGCGTACAATCGGTCGCGGTACGTTTGGTCGTTGAACGTGAGCGGGATATTAAAGCATTCGTTCCTGAAGAGTATTGGGAATTGCATGCCGATTTGCTGGCAAAGGGTGAAGTTCCTATTCAAATGGAAGTCACCCATGCCCACAATAAGCCGTTTAAACCCGTCAATCGTGAGCAGACCCACGCCGCGCTTAAACTGCTGGAAAACGCCCGTTATAAAGTGCTGGATCGCGAAGATAAACCGACCAGCAGCAAGCCCGGCGCACCATTTATTACTTCCACCTTGCAGCAGGCTGCCAGTACCCGCCTGAGCTTTGGTGTGAAGAAAACCATGATGATGGCACAGCGCTTGTATGAAGCTGGGCATATCACCTATATGCGTACTGACTCCACCAACTTAAGTCAGGATGCTCTGACTATGGTGCGCGGTTATATTGGTGATAATTTTGGCGATAAATACTTGCCATCTGCACCGAATCAATACAGCAGCAAAGAAAATTCACAAGAAGCGCATGAAGCCATTCGTCCGTCTGATGTGAATGTTCTGGCTGAGCAGCTAAAAGATATGGAAGCTGACGCCCAGAAGCTTTATCAGCTGATTTGGCGTCAGTTTGTGGCTTGCCAGATGACGCCGGCCAAGTATGACTCTACCACGCTGACGGTACAGGCTGGCGATTTCCAACTGCGCGCTAAAGGTCGTACTTTACGCTTTGATGGTTGGACTAAGGTGATGCCAGCATTGCGCAAAGGCGATGAAGACAGAACCTTGCCAGTGATCGAAGTGGGCAGTGAGTTGGATTTGCAAAAACTGATCCCAAGCCAGCACTTCACCAAACCGCCGGCGCGTTACAGCGAAGCGTCATTGGTAAAAGAACTGGAAAAACGAGGCATTGGCCGCCCGTCTACCTATGCGTCGATTATCTCGACCATCCAGGATCGTGGTTATGTCCGGGTAGAGAACCGCCGTTTCTATGCCGAGAAAATGGGTGAGATCGTCACTGACCGTCTGGAGGAAAACTTCCGCGAGTTGATGAATTACGACTTTACCGCGCGTATGGAAAGTGGCCTGGACCAGGTTGCTAATGATCAGGCTGAGTGGAAGGCTGTGCTGGACGGCTTCTTTGCTGAGTTCAGTGAGCAGCTTGAAAAGGCTGAAAAAGATCCTGAAGAGGGCGGTATGCGCCCGAATCAAATGGTCATGACCAGCATCGATTGCCCAACCTGTGGTCGTCAGATGGGGATTCGTACTGCAAGTACTGGGGTATTCCTCGGTTGTTCTGGCTATGCATTGCCGCCGAAAGAGCGCTGCAAAACCACCATCAATCTGGTGCCGGAAGCTGAAATCCTTAATATCCTGGAAGGCGATGATGCAGAAACTAACGCATTACGCGCCAAACGTCGTTGTCAGAAGTGTGGCACGGCAATGGATAGTTATCTAATTGATAACCAACGTAAGTTACATGTTTGTGGTAATAACCCGGCATGTGATGGTTATGAGATTGAAGAAGGCGAGTTCCGCATCAAAGGGTATGAAGGCCCAATTGTTGAGTGCGAGAAATGTGGTTCTGAAATGCATCTGAAAATGGGGCGTTTTGGTAAGTACATGGGTTGTACCAATGATGAGTGCAAAAATACGCGTAAAATCTTGCGTAGTGGTGAAGTTGCACCGCCGAAAGAGGATCCGGTACCGTTGCCAGAATTGCCTTGCGAAAAGTCAGACGCCTATTTCGTGTTACGCGATGGCGCTGCTGGTGTCTTCCTGGCGGCTAATACATTCCCGAAATCGCGTGAAACACGTGCGCCTTTGGTCGAAGAGTTGGTGCGTTTCAAGGATCGTTTACCGGAAAAATTACGTTACCTGGCTGATGCGCCAGTGACGGATAATGAAGGTAATAAGACTCTGGTTCGCTTTAGCCGCAAAACCAAGCAACAATATGTTTCCTCAGAGAAAGAGGGCAAAGCGACCGGTTGGTCTGCTTTCTATATTGATGGCAAATGGGTTGAAGCTAAAAAATAGTGGATTCACTGGGGTAGATAGTTAAGAAACCAGCTTAAACCAGCCTTTATGGCTGGTTTTTTATTGGGCTAATTTATCTGAGTGTTTTATAGTCTCAGGTAATCCGTTGAAGTTATCAATCTTTAGCGACTGTCTGCATTCACCAAAATTACGTTTATTTTTATGCTACATATAGCTGCCAATGAAATGATATGATAGTTATATAAAATGTTTTTTTATCACCTAATGTTATTATAAGATCGATATTGACCACTTTGGCATCATGCAGTTATGGGTTTCAGTTAATAACTTCTCGGCATACCGGGTGATTCCGATATACCAAACTGTGGGTCTCCCACAGTGTTTAACCTAGGATGGTATAGATATGAAATTGCAGCAGCTCCGTTATATTGTTGAGGTGGTTAATCATAACCTTAACGTATCGTCCACCGCTGAAGGCCTGTACACCTCGCAACCTGGGATCAGTAAACAGGTCCGCATGTTGGAAGATGAGCTGGGTATCCAGATTTTTGCTCGCAGTGGTAAACATCTCACGCAGGTGACCCCCGCAGGGCTGGAAATCATCCGTATTGCCCGTGAAGTATTATCAAAAGTTGATGCCATTAAAGCGGTTGCTGGTGAACATACTTATCCCGATAAAGGGTCTTTGTATGTGGCGACGACCCATACTCAAGCGCGTTATGCATTGCCGAATGTGATTAAGGGCTTTATTGAGCGCTATCCTCGCGTGTCACTGCATATGCACCAAGGCTCGCCGACACAAATAGCAGAAGCGGTTTCCAAGGGCAGTGCTGACTTTGCTATTGCGACAGAAGCGCTACATTTGTATGACGACCTGATTATGTTGCCGTGCTACCACTGGAATCGCGCGGTGGTGGTGAAGCCCGATCACCCATTGGCGGGGAAAGCCCATGTCAGCATTGAAGAATTAGCCGCTTATCCTATTGTGACCTACACCTTTGGTTTTACTGGCCGCTCTGAACTGGATACCGCGTTTAACCGTGCGGGTTTGACTCCGCGTATTGTCTTTACTGCCACCGATGCGGATGTGATTAAAACGTATGTGAGATTAGGGCTGGGTGTCGGCGTTATCGCCAGTATGGCGGTTGATCCGATTCAAGACCCTGATCTGGTGACCGTGGATGCGCGTGATATCTTTACTTACAGCACCACTAAAATTGGTTTTCGCCGTAGTACCTTCCTGCGCAGTTATATGTATGACTTTATTTTACGTTTTGCGCCTCATTTGACGCGCGATGTAGTAGATAAAGCGGTTGCTCTACGCTCAAATGAAGATATTGAGGCGATGTTTAAAGATATTAAATTACCGACGAAATGATTTATAAATCAACGGCTTACATCTGCCTCTAAAAATCGTGGTCGCTCACTATGTGTGAATTGCGTGTAAGTTATGTGTAACTTTCCGCCGTGAGCTTAGACTCAACAGAGGAGGGGATCAACCCCCTCTGTTTCACATTTCATTCGAGCGCAGGTTTATCTACTACATCGGGGAAAAAATGGAGCTTTTAGAAGAGTGCAAATTGTGTGGTAAACGTGCTGTATTGCAGAACTCACATATAATCCCACGTAGTTACTATAAGCGGCTTAAAAGAGAATCAAATCAATTACTCATTATTGTTGATAATGATGAGATAGAACCTCGACTTAGCAATTCAGACCCAAAAGAAAAACTACTTTGCACAGAATGCGAACAGTTTCTTAGTGTAAAATATGAATCTTATGGGACTAAAATATTTAGAACTTCGAAGAATGTTATTAAGCAGGACGATCGGATTACAATAAATGGCTTCGATTACAAGAGATTTTATCTATATTTCATAAGTATATTATGGAGAGCATCACTGACTAGTCATGATAATTTTAAAAGTATCGCTTTAGGAGTCGAGTTTGAAGATCTTTTAAAGTTTTGCATTATAAATAACAGAATGAAACTTGGGCGAGGCAATAGCTTAAAAATCGATCATTTTGTGAGGCTATCTGTTGTTAGAGTGATCGATAGTTCTAATAATATCTCTGACGATGTGATTAAGAACGTAATGATGAACTTCAGAATGGATAAAAGTAATATTGAGAAGGTTGCTATATATTACCTTATGCTTGAGGGTTTTTTAATCGTTTACTCCCTTAGTCCAGGAAAAGATATACATGATGTTAGAGCCAGAAGAATACAATCTCAAGTAGTGAATGGTAGTAGTGCTAATATTATGAAGATTGAGATTGGCGAACTCAAAGTAATAAGAGAAATGTTTAATTTAGCTATTAATAAAAGTAAAAAACATCACCAATAACCCCCTCCCATTTTGGCCTCTTTTTAAAGGGGCTACTCTTCTTACTTTCTTGCCTTAAAAATATCCGTCTTGGTGTCCGCACTGTTAAGCAAACCAATAACGGTCAAATTATCAGCATTTATAATCCTAAAATATCGATAGCTTTTACAGCGCGTAGGAAGCTCTATGAGCAACGATGGAGTGAGGGTGTGGGTATGTATGACCTTGCCCCGCAAGGGGGGTAAATGCAAGGGTTATCAAGGCGCTATCATGGTGTGATTAGATAATGAAGGAAGTGTAGGTATTATCAATTGTCTGTTGGTCTAATCCGATATAACGCATAGTGATAGCTGGGCTACTGTGGTTAAGAACCTTGGCAATTGTTTCTATGTTTATCCCTGAATTGTACATCACCCAGCCTCTCGTTTTCCTCATGCTGTGAGTTCCTAAAGCAATACCTATAATCTCACCTATCTCTTTGAACTTTCTAGATACGTTCTCCCTGCTTATAGGCTTCCCTTTAGCTCTATTAGTAGAGACTTCAAATAGATATACATGAGTAGGGTTGGCAGCTTTGCGGCGCTCTACAATGGCTTTAGCCTTGCTATTTAGCACGATGTGACGAGGCTTGCTGGTCTTTCCTTCAATGATAACCAATCTATCTCCTTGTACGTCTGCATAAGTCAGAGATAGCAGGTCAGATATACGTAAGGCTACCTGTAGGCCAAAGTTCCAGATATCAGCATAGGTTTGATTGCCATGCTTTGAGAGTAGTTCACCTACCTGCTCGGCTTGTTCACTTGTCTTGACTGCATCAACGAGGTTCATCTAGCCACTTCCCTTGTTTACTGGGTTTTCTAAGTCACAGAATGTTTAGTATGAAGTCAGTTTAATCTAAATGATGGGATAGTCAATGATTACGCATGTTTTCTATATCACAGAATTCTAATGTGTGACTTAGGAATAACATCTAAACACCTCTTTGCTAGGTGTTAAATATGAGAATGCATATCAACAACAGATGATAATGATAATCAAATAAAAAGTGTTGTCGCAGTTTCATTTTTGCATGGTTTTGAGGAAGGAAAAGAGATATTCGCTTAGTACCTTTATTCCTACAGTATTATGCAGGTCAGATAGGGCAGGGCTTAGAAGTGCATATATCTCTGTATGCACCGTGAAATGACATTTTAAACAGGCAAATCATTACATCATCATTAACGGTTATTTAAGGGCTATATAAACCTTATATTAACTATTGTTTTTTTGATCAGAATAAACAATCATAAGTAATATCTTGATAGGTTTTAGCTATCATGCGTGCCTGCATCGATCGACCTAAACAGTTAGCTTTTAATCTGATTAATACTTAACCTATGCAAAAGAAGTCTTTATTTTAACTTATTGATTTAGATCATTTTAGTGAGGTTTCATGACTAACAAGCAGATCAAAAGTATCATTAGTTTTCTTCTCTTTACTTGGTTTGCTGGGGCTGGGATTGTGGTTGCAATCATGGGGGAGGCACTGAGTTATTCGATACCTATGATTTCTGTAGGTGGGTTGTTCTTCTGGGCTTCAATGAGGAAAAACTAAACCTCATTCATATCATTGCTTTAATTGTGGGATAAGCTACTTTTAATGCTCACACACAGCAACAAGGATAAAATAATGCCTAAGTATAATATAAAATGGTCAGCAAAAGATGGTAGTGGTAGTTTTGAATATGACACCACTAGTGCAGACTTAACCAAAGGTTGTCAGGAAGTTATTTTAGCTTCTCTTGAGAATGCAGGGCTTAAAAACAAGCTTAATGGTGATGCACCGAAAGAGGGTAAATGGACACCTGAATGGTATACTCATAGAACGGGGCTTATTGTTGAATCTGTTGATCCTATTACAACAAAGATAATAGGCGTTTCTAACTAATAATAAAACGACATACTTATAGTATTTATCGGTGTGTCGTTACTCACTCCTTAAACATCCCATTCTTACACCGATAAAACGATCTACTATAGACTCTGTAAGAGTCAGGAATAAAACCCACTACTATAAAAGTAATGGCTGAAAGAGTGATACTCACTAGGTTAGAGTGTTCTCAGCCATAACAGATAATGTGTTCCAGTAAACGCTGTACCAGCTATACACCCAATCTAACTGGAAAGGGATAATCTAATAGGCTTTTAGAAGAACGTTTTTAATAATAAGAAGAAAGAACAATAATCTTAAGCCTATGTACTAACAAACCTAAACCATGCAAGATTTTAATAATATATATATATTGTGCAACCTATGGTTGGCTAACAGCCTGCACAAGTAAATAGAAGAGACACGAGACCAAGAACATTGCATGTGTAATATCTTTATCATTACATATGTGATGATTTGGTTATCGAGTGTTACCTTATCATTAAAAGAGTAAGGGACATAGGGGTATCGTGTTCATTAATCATTTAATTATACGGTTACAGTTAGTAGGGTGTTCGGTGTGAGCGTAGCGAAAGAAGACCCTATATATTAGTAGTGGCTTTTATAAACATGAGTCTGAGGTTAGCATGAGAAGCGATAAGCTTAGAGTGATTAACTCAGTAAACGAATGTTAGAAGTAATCGATAGTCAGAGTGTCAGAAAGACAGTCGGGATGTCGATTTATTCTTATCTCTAATAAGTATGTCGTTTTATTTTAAAAAGAGAGACAGACTACAATCGATAAGAACCTTATAGACAACCTGACCTCATATGTAAGGATAGAGACACGATTGAGAAGGGGTTCTGCCTTGTAGGAATAGAGTTTACTAAAAGACACCCTAACCTACAGGGTATCTATATGAAGGGCTAAAACAAGGGAGAATTACAAGAGATATACAGAGAGATTAAACTATGCAAGGTTTTACCTATCAATTAACCAGACTTCTTGTAAAACGATTTTATTTATGTTATTGTAATATTGGATATATATAACAAAAATAACATTGCTTATATATTGACATATAGACTGATTTGGGGTAATATAACAGTAGGAGCAAGAGAGTTTGCTCTGAGATAGAAAAATACAATCACAAATAAAGTAATTCATATGAGGTCACCCAATAGAGGTGGCCTTTTTGTATTGAAAAAAAAGGAATAAAGAATGAAGACAACTAAACAAACTGTTCGAAATACAGCAGAGGAAACATTACAGGATATCCTTTCAGGGAAACTCGCATACTCAGCGCTTCGAAATTACATTCAGCCTAGATCTGGTCTAAGTGCTTCGCGTAGGAATATGTACTCACAAGCCATCGTACTTTATAAAATGTACTTGTTGGAACAAAAACTAAAAGAACTGCAAGAAGAAGCTAAACAATAAACAGGAGGGATGTTGGCAAGAACTAAAGGAGCAGTGCAAAAAGCAACAGATAATAGATTTACCAAAGAGTATATTTCTTCCTTTTGGGAATATGAAGAATTACCCAATTGGATTGATGATTGTATTTGTGGATCATTGGGACAATCACAGCCGGGAGCAGATTTAGCTCCGTTTAGATTTTTCAGGGCATTACAGGCACTTGATGAAATTGATACACTAATTGTTGGAAGTTATTTTAACAAAAAGAAAGAGTTTTTTGATGATAAGCCACTCAGCAAAAGGACTATTGAGTACTACACAAAAATACTAAGAACTGCATCACAGGCTATAGCACATCACAGACTGAATCCCAATAATAGTAAGTTTGGGGAAAACCGTGGCTCTCGTCTTGAACAACAAGCTATTACACCACCAGAGTTTACTATGCAACAGTCGGTGAGTTCTGTTAAAGCATCTGATGATGAAATGCATAAATTACACATTGTAAGTATCAATGGTACTGTTCAGGAGTTATTAGAGGTATACACTAAAACTCATGGCTCCTTAACTTACTCTATGCAAGAGCCAGCTAAAGTAAACCCATTGATTGGAGTTGTCTTTACAGAAGAAGAGAAAGAGCATATACGCAGCTTGGCATTAACAGGAAAAACAAAAGAAATAAAAATTTACATTGATAAATTAAATCAAGAGTATTTACAAGAAAGTATAGCAGCGTAGATTATAACTATATTATCTCATAGGGGTGTTATTCGTACATGCAATATTGAAAGTGTTAAGAGATATAACGATTGTATAAACAACCAGATCAAACAACCTAACTCCTTGTACTATGCTATGACCAGTTCAGAGATAAAGCACATAAAGAATAAAAGAAAGAAACCGCTTAAGGTCACTGAGGATGGTGTGGATTATTTAGAGGGTGGCTACTATCAACGAGATTTTGCAAATATCCCTCGCATGGGTTGGATGTACTTTAATCGTAGAGAACAGTATGAATTAAATGATTGTCAGGTAGGGATGTGGATTCCATCTCACGAATAAACAAATAAGGGAAAACAAACAATGGCAAAAGCTCAAGAACAAATGATCACCCTCAGTTTGTACATGACACCAGAGGAATACCAAGAACTAAAAGAATTTTGTTGGGATGAGGGTTGGAGTGTGCCGGGCATGTTGAAGCAGACAATGGCACAAATTCAGAGACAAATAAAAAACAAAAAACAACTCCGTGAAGAACTGCCATTAACTATTTTGAACTAGGAGGTGAATTGATTAATAAATATCTTATTTTACTCGTAGTTATGTTTTTATGCTTTACGATTTCTTTCTATTTATATCCGATTTACTTAGTACCAATCATAACAAGTCAATTTGAAATGGCTGTCCTCCTGTTTATGCTGATTAGCCCTTGCTATAGACGTGAATTTGCAAGCTACAAGAAGAGTTCTCTATAAAGACACCCTAACCTACAGGGTATACCCTAACTCGATTAAAACACCGTGTTCGCTACGTCAGAATGCGGTGATATAAAATCCAAACAATAATAAAAAAACAAGGAAACCAAATTATGTTCTATTTCTTACAGAAGAGAGCTAAGAAAAGAGCTGTGAAAACAGCAGACAAAATTATCACTGAGTTAGAATCTGTGTACCTTGATTTAGATTTTTTCAATAAAGACGATATCAATCTTATCGAACTTATGCAGTGGACTGACACTAAATTAGACGAGATGGCAGCGGTTCTAGAACCGAATGAAGAATTTATTATAGAGCACCACCCTGAGTTAATAACTAGAGCTAACGTAGTAACCCATATCGCCCTTGTTTGCTCAATTGCCGCCATGAAAGAATTCCAAGATGAGCTAGCAGGACTGGGCAATATCCTTGCATGATAGATTCATTAAAATAAATAAGAAATAGTCAAGAAAAACCACCGCAATATATTGTAGTCATCCCTGTAATAGTGTATAATAATATTAGAAGGGGAATAATTTGAAACTCATTACCACGAATAATATCCATAAGAATTCCTCTCCTTAAATTATTAAAAGTCGAAATTAAGCCGTCAACTTTAATTACAATAATAATGCCTCATCTTCTGGACGAATCCTTGTGGCCTCAGAACCCGCATTGCCAGTAGATGGTCATTTCTTAAGTGTTCTTCTATACCCCCCCCTGAGAGAATATTTAATAAATGTACAATGTGCATTTCTCTGATAATCTGATTTCATTGTTTACTTCCTTGTTATTGTTTGTGTCGTAAGAAACCCTGCTTTTCTGGTGTGGGGTTTTTTATTACCTTTTAACTACGGAAAAATGCAGGCAACGAAATCATATACTTATCATCTGTCGGTTTACCGTCCCTTTAAACAATCAAAGTTACTTTCAAACACTTTAATAGTTACTTTCAAAAGCCCTTGTCGTTGGATTAATCATTCATCTGTTGATTGTTTCAATATCTCTAATCTCTCAATCCAGCTTCAAGGGCTTTTCAAAGTGAACAACGTTGCTCACTAACGTGAGTGGTAGCTTCGGCTACCATCCGCAAGGCGGACAATAACATCACTAAACAATAAATAACATTGAACAAATTGAGGTTAAATGAAACCAGCTAAATATCTTAAAGGTGTGACCTTTAATTTTGATAAAGATGAATCAGCTCCATTAGGCCCACATCTGGCATATACACTGGCAGAACAGGGTGGTGCAGCCTCGGGCCATAATAAGGCCCTCTTATTTAAAGCTCGTGGAACTGATATTACAGAGGAACTGCTTAAGGCTTTAGAAATTGCAGGCATTACTCTTGAAGAAGTAGAAGTAGAAACCAAAGAAGAAGAAGAAAGTAATAACGATATTCGAAAATCTTTCGTAGAAGCTTTTTCTAAAAAATACAAACAATAATAATGCTTACTAACGTGAGTGCTACTTTTTAGCATTTGCAGAGCAAACAATAAGGAAACAATAATATGTCACTACAAAAATACGGTAAAACGGGTACAAGCCCTCTCGGTCAAAATGACATTATCGCATATTCGGCAGATTCAGTCTTCAATCAGAAGCTTGTCACTATGACGCTCCCTGCTATTACTTATGCGGGAACTTGCATTGATGCCACATCAGGCGCAGCCGCCACCTCAGCCTCGACAAAAGTCTACGTTGTTCTTGAAGATTACCCAGCAGGCCCAGCACAGACAATTCGCGTCGCAAATTCTTTCGGCGTTGTGTTGCGCGAAGCCGTTCTTCAGGCCGCAGATACCGCAGGTCTGACGAAAGCAAAAACATTACTTCTTGCTGATGGTTTCCGTCTTCAGTAACAGACCAATCTAAGAATAATTCTAAAAATGCTCACTAACGTGAGTGCTAATAACTAACAGAACTTACTAGCATTCGCGGAGCGAACAATAATAACAATAATAAGGAATATAATAATATGGCTTTTAATCGCGCTCCATCTAATCCCTCTGATCAAATTGTTTCACTTGGTGATTTGTATAAGAAAGTAAAAGTACCAAACCGTCTGTTTAATACATTGGATTTATTTAGTGTAGAAACTCATGATACATTAAACGTTAGTCTAGACCGTTTATTAGACCGTGCAGAACAGGTATTTAATGAGAATGTGCCATATGGCCCCGACTTTAATACTATTCTCCGTCCGCAATTTTCAAACTACTTATACCAGCTCCCGTACTTCTCGTCTGTAGATGAATTGACCAGCCGTGACCTCGAACGCTTCCGCCGTGCTGGTACTGATTCCGACCAATCGTTACAGCAAGCGAAATTAGAATTGGTAGAAAAACAGGTGATTCAATATTACAACACAAAAGACAAGATCCTGGCTGATTCAGTATTAAGAGGTGTGAGTAAATCTCAATATGCAGGTCAGGGTGACCTGAATTACTTCACAGAGTTTGAGGGGGGTTCTCAGACTAATGTTGAATTTAATTTTGCGGCAGCGGTTAGTGTCCCTCGACAATTAGATAGTTTAATTCAGCAATCCCAGATTGCCTGTCAGGGCAAGAATGGTGACGTTGAGCAGCGCTTTATTATTTGTGCTGGGGAAATGGCTAATCAATTGCGCTACCACCCTACAATTATGGAAACTATGGTGTACAGCCTTTCATCATTGAGTCCAGACAACTTCTTATCGCAATATACTGAGTTGCTTCCTGCATATCAGATGTGGGTTTATAAAAATATCGTATTTATTGACGTGTCTGGCCAGAACGCACAGTATGGCGTCCCTGATGATGGTGGTTATATGATTACCAAGTTTAATAAAAACTCACGTGTCCATGTCCACCATACAGGCCCTGCGGTTAAATCTGCATTCATGGCAGGTGAACAAGGTGAGTTCTTGCAATATATGTTGCCTAATTCTGAGTGGGGCTTCCCGACTGTTGTGAGTGAATTTAGCATGTTGGCGGTAAATAACCTGCCTCAGTCTACATTCAGTTTGTCTATCAAAGCTTAAGTTAGGTGTGAGGGTATTTATATTTATACTTACCCTCTTTACATGCCTACTAATTCTTATTGTGAGCGGGGTTTATATTTCCCCCGTTCTAATCTATTTATCATTTTTATTATATAGAGGTATTGTATTATGGTTGTTACATTAGAGGGTAACTCACACAGGGTCATTCGTCGCATATCTGGCAATGATGTATTGAACGTGCTTAATATTAGACAACTTGCAAAACTATTCGGGATTAGTGAGTCAACAGTTCATTATCGCATGAAAGAGAATAATATGAGTTTGGAAGATGCACTCACGACGCCATTGCAGTCTAAGTAATAAAGCTCAGCCTAAATAGCTGGGCTATTTTTTTATCTGAGAAAAATAACAACAAGAGGAAAATAAACATATGAGTGTAAATATCCAAGCGGCAGTATTAACTAATCTTGTGAAATGGAAGTCAGATGTACAGAGCATGAAGAAGGTCAGGGACGACATGAAACGTCTGAAAAAAGAAGCGGCTGGAATTCTAGATAATAGCATTACTCCCAAGTCGGCAGCTCATGGTGTGAAGATGGCTAAGCAAGCAGCACAGTCACAGGTAAGCGCTATGAAGAAGGTATACGGCAGTGCTGGAGTAAAGGGTGGCTTGGGTACAGGTATGTTAGGAAAGCCCTCAAAAGACTGGCTACAGACGTCGCTGGCGCAGACTAAGGCAATGGAACAGACAGGGAAAGCTCAACAAGCACAAACTCAGGCAACTAAAGAAGCTGCATTAGCCGAGAAGCGCAAAGTCCAGTTAAAGAAACAATCAGAATTAGCACTGAAACGGGAAATTAATGGGACAATGAAACTCCGTGATGCAACGTTTACCATCTCAAGAATGGAAAATCTTGGTGTCGGACAACGTTATAAGGCAATCCAGCAAGCAAAGCTCCTAAGCAATGAGTACAAAAAAGGTAACTTAGACCTAGCAGAAATGAATCAACAAATGAAGTTCCTCACTGCTAACACTCGTAGACTCAAAGCACAACAAGCAAAAACTAAAGCACAACAAGGCCGTAAAGGTGGTGGTGCTCTATTAGGTGTAGGTCTGGGTGGGTATGCGGCGGCCGCCGCTGTCGGTGGTGCTTACGCGGCGTATAGCAGTGCAAGTTCATCTGTAGAACGTGCCAAGGGAGTTAACAAATTAACTAAAGCTGGTGCTGACTCATCATACGAAGCTCAGGCATTGCAGCGACTTGTACAGACCAAAGGGATTGACGCCAATCTAGAAAATGTCTTCCAAGACCTTCAAGAAAAACTTGGCGAGTTGGTAAGCCAATCTACTTTTGACCGTCGCTCTGGCAAACTAAAAGGCGGGGGGGAGCTTACGGACACTTTTAATGATTTATTCGCTCCCCTGAAATATACCCTTGCCGATGTCGCTAAAATGAGTAGCTCCGAGTTCATTGTGCAGATGCAATTGAATGGGAAACAACTCAAGAAGAGTGCACAGGAAATGCGCTATTACGAAGAAACCGTAAACGACTTATCGCGAGTAAGTGGACTCTTTGCTAATAATGGCAAAGAAGTGATTGATACCATTCAAGATATGAAGAAAAAAGGTCAGATGCTTTCTGACGAACAGTTAACGAGTCTTACTAAACTGCGAGAATGGTCAATTGCTGTTAGTAGTGCCTCACAGACTTTGGGTGATAAGTTTACCCTTGCATTAGAAAGTAGCATTGGCGGAAGTGAAGGTGTAGCAAAAGCATTCCGTGATGTTGAGCCGCTTATTCAGGGATTTGGCACTGCTTTAGGCAAACTAACTTTACTCATTAGTTGGATTGTCAGCAAGATTCCATTTTTGCGCTCACAGGAAGAGATTAGAGCAGATAGCCTGAAGACGCACCAAGAGAATTTGACGAAAGGTGGAATTAGACAATGGATTGCAGAAGTGGGTCGTGATGGCATGAAAGCATATAACGGCTCTAGTTCATCATTAACCCCACAGGCTATGATTCCTACAGCTAGCAGCCTTCAACCACAGCCGTACCAACCGTCAGCGGCCTACACAGCACCAGTTAATCATATAACTGTGAAACCTGCGGATGTGCATATTAGTACAGACGTAGGGCGTTTAGAGGGCATTTTCAGCGTTATTTCTGAGAATAGTATCAATGATTATAATAATAACATCTTAAATGATATTAATAGTTCATATCTAAACCGCTAGGTTTTCATGGCAACAGCCCCAATAGAGAGGGCTGTTGTCATTACTTACTAACGACTTTTGTTTGCTTGAGAGAGCACTGATCCAGCAAGCGTCTTAGTCTGTTCGCTGTATTTAGGACTTGTCAGAACTTTTGATGCTACTTCCTCCATATGAGCACCTGTTTGGTTACTGGTGCCTGCTTGGGATAGTGCCGAACCAGCAAGCTGTTTTTGAATCGCGGAAGCATTAGGATTTTTCAATACTTGTGCCGCCTGTGAAGCTACAGATGACGAGGTTTTCTTTATATTGGTCATATATTTTTATCTCATATTGCGTGTAGGGTTTACTCCATGTAGTGTTTTCATTTAACAAAATTCACTACATGTTGATTTTACTGTATGTAAAAACAGTTTCTTGGTCAAGTGGAATCTTCCAAAACTACTGCTAATTTTTTACGTTAAATCTATAGCAGACTTTAATAATAGAATTGCATCATCTGATTTATAAATCCTATCGGTAGTTGTCTTGTGTGCATGTCCTAATAGTTCAAATCTAACATAATCAGGAATGTTTAGTTTTCTAAGTCTGTCACTCATACCGTATCGATAACTGTGTGCTGTAACGCCTAATCCCGTATAGATTGAAGAAACAAGCTGAGAAGCCCTATCAGGTGTATATGTGAACGTTGGTTTATCTATGAAAATACCGAGTTTTAGCAAGTGTTCATGAATAGGTATGGTTCGCCTTGATGCATCATTCTTAAGCGTTTTATTCCCTTCATCGTTTACAGAAATACATTTAACCCCATCAATTACACGGTAGTCGGCTGGCTGTAGCTGTGTTATCTCGCTTATCCTGCATCCAGTGAACCAAAGCAACTGGAGTAACCACCAATTCTGTGAATGCTCAGGGAAGCCCTTAAGTGCTTGCTCGTGCTCTAGGTGGAGAATCCCTCTCTTATCAGTAACATTGGATACTTTCTTAAATCCCATCCCATCAAACGGACTTTTTGTGATGTAGTCGCGTTGCTTACAGGCAAATGTGAACAGCCCTGATGCCTTGATAAAATAATCATTGCAGGTGTTGGGACTGAATCCTTTACCGACTAAATGCTGCTTAAAGTCAGAAATATCAGACTTACTCACTTCTGTTATCAGTCTATTACCTAAAAAATCGATGAAGTAACGACAACGTGATTCATTTACTTTTAGCGTCTTTTCCCTCCAATCGTTTTTATTACTTTTTAAGTAATCATCCAGAACAACTAACAGTGTTAAACGCTTCTCTTTGTCTTTCTTTGGTTTTAGTGCAACAGCCCTTACTGGTCTCTCTACAACTGGCATAGTTTGGGGTAGGGAAGGCGGTACGGCATAACCCACCAGAGCAGTTAATTGAAGCTGTTTTCTACATGAGTAAAGCTTCTGGCGTACTGTCTCAAGTAGTTCACAGGAATGCTGATAGTAAACCATCAATAAACTACGAGACATTATCGCAGCCTCATAGGAATCTCTGGTGCCAAGCGTTATGTGAATGGCTGTCCCATGATGATGCTTGCAGAACGTATACAGGCCAGATGGACGACGAAAAACATGTGTGATTCCTGTGTGATTCCGTTGGTACATACTTTCAATACTCCGCTAAGCCTTGTGCGGAGCGACTCGAAGATATTGAGGCGATGTTTAAAGATATTAAATTACCGACGAAATGATACTGCTATTTATTAAAGAAAAGCCCCTGAACCGGGGCTTTTTGCGTAATTAGCGTTTTTTATTTGCTTGGGCAAGCACAGACCCTGCCAGTGTTTTGGCTTTTTCACTGGACTCGGGATTTGCCAGCACTTGTGCCGCGACATCTTCCATATGAACGCCCGTCTGATTATCCGTATTGGTCTGAGAGAGTGCCGATCCCGCCAAACTCTTTTCGAGGGGAGAAGCATTAGGATCTTTTAGTATTCTTGCTGCCTGTGCCGCGACTGATGCGGATGTTTTCTTTTTATTTCTCGACATTAATTAATCTCATTTTTGTTTGTAGGGGGTACCTCATATTGTGTTTTAGCAACACAATATATTGTGAAAACTGTATAAAAAAACAGTATGATGTTCAAATTACATTACCTGAAAATTATTTTATAACTTTAGCGGAAAGGGTAATGTGTTATTTCAATAACGGAAGTATTAAGTATAAATTCAAAAGATACGTTAAAATTAGTTTGATATTATATTGATATATAATCTTGGTTTTTATATAAACATAGTCAAGAGGAATAAATGAAAATAATATCTTATCCAATAGCGTATCTGGGGCTGACTAATACAGTTGGCGCATTAAAGAGTAACAATACTCCAATTGAAAAAAAACAATTTTATATTGATGGGGAATGTTCGGGTGGCTATAAAAATATTAAAGAAGTATTAGAACGCTTGGTTCATAAAGGGTGGTTAAAAGCAGGCACTGACGATGATGATAAGAGGAGAATTGCTGTACTGAATGTAGTGAGTCGATATTCAATGGCAACAGTTGCTCTGGAGCATGCCAAGAGAGGGCATCCTTATTTACATCATGATGATATTTCAATGGAATTCAAGCTCGATAGGCATCACGGACTTGAAATGCATTATTCAGTACCTTATACCGATGGGGCTCAACTTTTATTCACTTTGGACTGTCAACTATTTTTAGGTAAAGACTTTACGTTAAATGAAGAGACGTCGCGCATTTTTTTTAAGTTTGAGAAACAGTGTCCTGGCGAATTAAGACGCGACGTAAATCGCAACGGTATAATAAAAATGATTTTAGAGTGGTTTAAAGAGTTATTTACCCCCAACTCTTATGCTATAGCTAATACTATGCCAGGTTCAAAAAATCCAACTGAAATAGGTACTCCGAAACTGGCATATGCAAACCTTGGAGTTATTGAATCAAAAAATCATGAACAAGTTGAAGAGATTTTTTCAGAATGTGATTTTGTATTTGAAGAAGATAGTTACTCTGAGGACGATATACTTGAAATTGAAGATAAAGATAGTGGCTCAGAAAAAAGCTATGTAGCAGGAGAAAGCGTGGGATATGTTAATGGCTTTATTGACGGAGTAAAAGAGCGCAAAAATTATATTTAGACCGTCTATCATAGCAATCGCCATTGTTGCCAAAATGTTAATGTTTCTTTGTGTTATATTTAATGTAGACCTCATAATTTCAAGGGAATAGCCTTGTGATGATGAATGTGGCTTAGAACACTATAAGAAACAATGGAGGCGCTATGTCGTTGGATTTGCGAAAAACGAGTATGGCCAGGTTGGTCGCCCTCAA